>NZ_JBEXOS010000036.1:0-81093 GCF_040611655.1 Streptomyces sp. NPDC006552 | reverse complement strand
CCCGGCCGCCCCGATCTACTACACCAAGGTGTTCCAGATCGCCGGCTCCAACGTCGGTGGCCTGCGGTACTCGACGGTGACGAGCTACACCGACCTGAACTCCTGACCTCCTGCATGCCATGCAGGCGCTCTACCAACTGAGCTATAGCCCCGTGATGCGATCCGCCCGGTCTCCCTGTCGGTTTCCCCGGCGGCGACGCCAACATTACACGCTCACCCTGGTGCTCCACCAAATCGTTTCCCATCTGCCCCGCTCTGTAGGGAAAGCGGATGGTTACGCCCACTAGGGTCCCCTGACGTGACCGTGCTCGTCCTGCCTCGCGTCCGCCACCGCGCGCCCGCGGCCCTCGCCGTCTGCCTGCTCTCCTTCATGAGCTTCTGGGCCGCTCAGCGCGCCGCCCACGTCTCGATGATCGACCTGATGGTCTACCGGGCGGAGGGCGCGACCGTCAGAGCCGGCGGTGACCTGTATGCGCTGCGGGCGACACCTGCCCGACTGCCCACCACCTACCCGCCGTTCGCCGCGCTGCTGTTCACCCCGCTGACGCTGCTGGACGTCGCCACCCTGCGCGCCGCCGCGACCGCGGGGAACCTCGCCCTTCTTGTCGCGTTCGCCTCTCTCTCCTTACGGTTGGTGGGCCGCCACGCGCGCGTGGAGCACGCGTCCTGGGTGGCCGCGGGCGCGGTGTGGTGCGAGCCGGTGTGGACGACGCTCCGCTACGGGCAGGTCAACCTCCTGCTGGCCGTCCTCGTCCTGTGGGACCTGACGCGGCGGCCGGGACACCGCTGGGCCGGCGCCGGCGTCGGGGTGGCGGCGGCGGTCAAGCTGACCCCGGCCCTGTTCGCGGTCTTCCTGCTGGGTACGGCGCTCGCGCTGGCGGTGACCGGCAAGGGCCCCTGGCGGCCGTGGCTGCGCCAGGCGGGCGTGGCGGCGGGCGCGTTCGCGGCCGCCACGGCGCTGGCCGCCGCCGTCCTGCCGGGCGACTCGCTGCGCTTCTGGGGCCGGACGGTCTTCGAGGCGAACCGGGTGGGCCACGCCGAGGACACCGCGAACCAGTCGCTGCGCGGCGTCCTGGCCCGGCTGCTGCACACCGGCGACCCGGGCCCCTGGTGGGCCCTGGCCGCCTGCGTGACGGCCGTCCTCGGGCTCGCGGTCGCCGTCACGGCCGCGGTGCGCGGACGGCGGGCCGAGGCCGTCGTGGCGTGCGCGACGACGGCGTTGCTGGTCAGCCCGGTCTCCTGGTCGCACCACTGGGTGTGGTGCCTGCCGCTGGTCCTGCTGGTGCGGGAGCGGGGCCACCGGCGCACCGCCGCCGCGCTGACCGCGCTGTTCTGCTCGTACGCCCTGTGGTGGGTGCCGCACGGCCCCGGCCGGGTGGAACTCCACCAGAACAGTGCACAGTTGACCCTGTCGGCCCTTTACGCGGGAGCGGCGCTCGCCTTCTTGGCGTGCGCCGGGGTCAGGCTCTGGCGAACGAATAGAACCGCTTGAGCGTGCAGTGTTCGTCGAGGAGGCGGCCGTAGATCGGCTCGCCCTCCAGTTCCCGGTACGTCTCGATCGGGTCGCCCTTTATGATCAGCGCCCGCGCGCACTCCTCGCACCAGTACTGGTAGTCCGGGTTGACCGGCTCCATGTCGCGCACGATGGGCGTACCGCTGCCGCACCAGTCGCACTTCCGCCTGTGTGACCCCATGTCGATCCGCTCAGCTCCAGCTGTGGCCGCAGGCCGTGCACACGAACGAGATCCCGCCGTTGTCGCCCAGCATCTGGGCGACGTGGAAGGAGCCGCAGGACGGACAGGTGAGAAGCACATCCAGGACAGGAGGGGCATCGCCGGAGGAAGGGGACGGAGGCGAGAACGCGGCAGGTGACACGGTCGCATCGCGGAGGCGGCCGGCCTCCTCGTCGATGCCCAAGAGCATCACGCACTCCCTCCCGTCGGGCCGTCCTCGTCGCTCGGACACAGCCCTCTTCCGGCCGTCCGATTCTGCCACGACCGGAGCGACGGGGTCAGCGACGCCCGCGTACCGGTCCGGACACGGCACCCAGGACCGGCGGCGGTCCGCGCACGCTCCGCGAAAGGCTGTGCGCGGACAACGAAAGATCCCGCCCCTGACGGGACGGGATCTTCGATTCCTGTGGAGCTAAGGAGAATTGAACTCCTGACCTCCTGCATGCCATGCAGGCGCTCTACCAACTGAGCTATAGCCCCGCGCTGTGTTCTTCTCCCCGGTTGTTCTCCCGGCGGCCCGAACAAGAAGAACTTTAGCCTGCGACCTGCCGATAAGTGAAATCCGGTCCCCGCGGCCTGCGCGGGCCGCGCGGGGACCGGTTCAGTCGTCGTCGCCGAGGACCGGCTCGGGCAGCGTGCCCGCGTTGTGCTCCAGCAGCCGCCAGCCGCGCGCGCCCTCGCCGAGGACGGACCAGCAGCAGTTCGACAGCCCCCCGAGCCCCTCCCAGTGGCGGGCCTCCAGACCCAGGAGGCGGCCGATGGTGGTGCGGATCGTGCCGCCGTGGCTGACCACGACGAGCAGGCCGTTGTCCGGCAGCTTGTCGGCGTGGCGCAGCACGACGGGGGCCGCCCGGTCGGCGACCTCGGTCTCCAGTTCGCCGCCGCCGCGGCGCACCGGCTCGCCGCGCTTCCACGCGGCGTACTGCTCGCCGTGGACGGCGATGATCTCCTCGTGCGTGAGGCCCTGCCACGCACCGGCGTACGTCTCGCGCAGCCCCTCCTCGTACGTGGCGTCGAGGCCGGTCAGGGCGGTCAGTTCGGCCGCGGTGGCGGCGGCCCGCCGGAGGTCGGAGGCGACGACCGCGTCCGGCTTCAGCGAGGCGAGCAGCCGGGCCGCGCGGCGGGCCTGGGCGACACCGGCCTCGGTCAGCTCGATGTCCGTGGTGCCCTGGAAGCGGCGCTCCAGGTTCCAGGCCGTCTGGCCGTGCCGCCACAGGACGACGCGGCGGCCCCGGTGGGAGCCGCTGGTCAAAGCAGCTCACCGCCGAGGTCGCGCATCTCCTCCGCATCGGCCGCGGCCTGCTCGCGCGAGTGTTCGGCGGCCTTGCCGCGGGTGGCCTTGGCGTCGGCGGGCAGCTCCAGCTCGGGGCAGTCCTTCCACAGCCGCTCGAGGGCGTAGAAGACGCGCTCCTCGCTGTGCTGGACGTGGACGACGATGTCGACGTAGTCGAGGAGGATCCAGCGGGCGTCGCGGTCACCCTCGCGGCGGACCGGCTTGGCGCCGAGCTCCTTGTTCAGGCGCTCCTCGATCTCGTCGACGATCGACTTGACCTGGCGGTCGTTGGGCGCGGAGGCGAGCAGGAAGGCGTCCGTGATGGACAGCACGTCGCTGACGTCGTAGGCGATGATGTCGTGCGCGAGCTTGTCCGCGGCCGCCTGGGCGGCGACGGTGATGAGCTCGGTGGATCGGTCGGTGGCGGTCACTACAAGGCTTTCCGTCGGCGGTCAGAGTCCCCGGCCACAGAGCTGCCGGGGGTACCACAAGGGTCTCACGGACCGCCGGGCGGCTGACGCGACGTTCCCGGCGGCCCCGGCCCGTGCGGGAGGCGGGGCCGCCGGGCGGGTCACTTGCCGGTGTAGTCCTGGCCGAGGACGACGGAGACGTCCGCGTTCGCGGCGGCGTCGGTCTTCTCGACCGCCGAGGACGGCAGGCCGAGCGTCTTGGCGACCTCGACGGCGTCCGCCTTGCGGGCGTCGTCGCCGTAGGTGACCTGGGACGCGGCCACGGAGCTGCCGGTGCCGCCCGCGACGAAGGTGTAGCCGCCGTTGACCAGGGCGACGCGGGCCTTCTCGGTGCGGGTCTTGTCCCCGGTGGCGTTCTTGACGGCGATCCGCAGCGAGTCGCCCTTGGCGGGCGCCTTGACGGTGCCGCCGAGGACGTCCTTCACGACGGAGTCCGCGGCCGCCTCGGAGAGAGTGCCGTTCGGCTGGACCGGCAGCAGGGCGGTCTTGTAGTCGCCCTCCTTGGCGTGGTCGGCGAGCTTGGCGAGGAAGGCGCCGAGGTCCTTCTCGGTCAGCGACGGGTCGAGGATCTGGGCGAGCGTCTGCACGGTGGTCGTCGCGGCCTGCGGGTCCGACGACAGCTTGCGCAGCACGCCCTGCATGACCTGTCCGAACCGCATGAGCTGCGCGGTCTCGGCCTCGCCCTTGCCCCGGTAGGTGGCGTACGCCACGGCCATCGGGCCGCTGAGGGTCTGCGCCGCGCCCTTGTGGACGAGGGTGGCGCCCTTCTTGGCCGGGTCCGGCACGTCGGCGTCGGTGTCGAGCTCGATGTTGCCGACGAGTTCGACGAGGTTGTTCAGGTACGGGGTGTCGAGCCGCCAGGTGCCCTCGACGTCCGTGCCGAGCAGGGTGTCGATGGCGCCGCTGGTGCCGGAGGAGCCGTCGTCGCCGACGGACGTGCCGAGCGTGGTGGCGGTGCCGTCGTCGCCGGTCAGGGCCAGGGAGTTGGGCAGCAGGACGGTGGTGCCCTGCTTGGTCGTGGTGTTGTTCACGAGCAGCGCCGAGGAGGTGCCGCCGCCCTTGGTGTTGTGCAGGTGGACGACGATGACGTCCCGGTTCTGCGGGCCCGCCGCCGCCGCGCCGCCGCCCTTCGCGCCGTCCTTCGACAGGAACGGCAGCTTGTCCGCGTACCAGAGGTAGCCGACGCCGCCGGCCAGGCACAGGGCGAGGACGACGACGAGGGCGACGACCCGGTTGCGGCCGCGCCGCCGGGCCTCCTCGCGCCGCTCGCTGCGCGATTCGGTGAACGCCAGCCAGTCGATGACGTCTTCGGAGTTCTCGTCCGGCTCCTCGACGAAGGAGAACTGCTCGGTGCGGTAGTCCCGGTCCTGCCCCTCGTCCTGCGGCCGCCCGGACTCCTGCGGCGGCCGCGGGGTCTGCTGCGGGATGAAGGCGGTGGCCTGCTCGGCCTGCTGCTGCGGCTGTTGCTGCTGTTGTTGCTGTTGTTGCGGAGCCTGCTGGTCCGGATACCCCTGCCGGCCCTGATACGCCTGCTGCTCGGGCCCGCCGGGGTGGGTCTGCCGCGGGACCTGCTGCTGCTCGCCCGTCCCGGCGGCCTGCCCGTACGGGTCGTAGCCGCCGGCGCCGTAGGGGTCGTACTGCTGCTGCGGGGCCGGCGGTACCGGCTGCTGCTGTCCGGTCGCGTACGGGTCGTAGCCGTAGCCGTACCCGGAGCCCGCCGCGGTCTGGTCGTACGACGGCGCCTGCTGGACCTGCCGGTACACCGGCTGGCCGAACTCGTCGTAGCCGACCAGCTCGTACCGCTCGTCGCGCTGGTCGTAACCGTCGTAACGGTCGTTCACCGATGCCCCTCTCGGCGGTGCAGGGTCATTCGCCTCGGTACAGCCGGCGTTTGTCGATGTAGCGCACCACACCGTCCGGCACCATGTACCAGATGGGGTCCCCCTTGGCGACCCTGTCCCGGCAGTCCGTGGACGAGATCGCGAGCGCGGGCACCTCGACGAGCGAGACACCGCCCTCGGGCAGGCCCGGGTCGGTGAGTGTGTGGCCGGGCCGGGTGACGCCGATGAAGTGTGCCAGGGAGAACAGCTCTTCGGTGTACCGCCAGGTCAGGATCTGGCCGAGGGCGTCGGCGCCGGTGATGAAGAAGAGGTCCGTCTCCGGATTGAGCGCGCGCAGGTCGCGCAGGGTGTCCGTGGTGTACGTCGGTCCGCCGCGGTCGAGGTCGATGCGGCTCACCGAGAACTGCGGGTTCTCGGCGGTCGCGATGACCGTCATCAGATAGCGGTCCTCGGCCGGGGAAACCTTTTTGTCGCTCTTCTGCCACGGCTTCCCGGTCGGCACGAAGACCACCTCGTCGAGGTGGAACTGCGCGGCGACCTCACTGGCCGCCACCAGGTGTCCGTGGTGGATCGGGTCGAACGTGCCGCCCATGACGCCGAGGCGTCGCTTGGCGGGCGAGTCCCACTCGCGGTCCGGGCCGCCGGCCGGGCTGTTGACCGGGCCGGTAGGCATGTCCTGCGCTCCCATGCGTGCAGAGCCTACTGGCCCGGCCGGCGTGCTCGGTCCCCCGGCTCAGCGGTCGCGGTTGAAGCGGGTGACGATCCACAGCATGAGAAACAGGATGACGAGGGCGGCGCCGCCCGTCATGAAGGGGCTGATGCTCGGGTGGTTGCCGCCGTGCTCGCCGCCCTCGGCGGCGAGAGTGGCCAGCTGGGCAGCGGGGCTGTGGAGGCTCATCGTCAGCAGGACCTATCCGGTGTGGGATCGGGAGAAAGACTTCTGACCCATCGTAAGCGGGAGCTCTCACGGCGCTCACGCCGACTCTGCCGTACGGGCCCCGTGCCCCTCGTACGGTCTCCCGGCGACCGCCGTCAGTCGTCGCGCTTGTAGCCGCGCAGCAGGAACCAGGCCAGGAAGACGGCCCCGAGGATGGCGACGACGAGCACGATGCGCAACAGGCTGCCCGGGCCCTGGTCGGATGCTGCGGCCTGGACGACGTGCGCGAGTGCGGCGGCGTCGGCGTGGTGGTCCATGACGGTTCGCTCCTTCTGTGTGCTGCCCCGTCACGGTAACTCCGCCTAATGTGGACCCCGCCTTGGGGGCACGACCGAGCGACATCGACATGGGGGGCCGCATGCCCGACGTACCGAACGAGCAGCACGAGAACGTACCCGGCCGGCAGCGCCGCAGCTTTCCCGGCATCTCCTCGCGGGCGTACGAACACCCGGCGGACCGCTCGGCCCTGGTGGCGCTGCGCAGGCTCACCGGGTTCGACACCGTCTTCAAGGCACTGAGCGGCCTGCTTCCGGAGCGCAGTCTGCGGCTGCTGTTCCTGTCGGACTCCGTGCGCGTGTCGGACGAGCAGTTCGCGCACCTGAACGCGATGCTGCGAGACGCCTGTCAGATCCTGGACCTGGAGAAGGTCCCGCCGATGTACGTCAACCAGGACCCGCAGCCGAACGCGATGTGCATCGGCCTGGACGAGCCGATCATCGTCGTCACCACCGGCCTGGTGGAGCTGCTCGACGAGGAGGAGATGCGGGCGGTCGTCGGCCACGAGGTGGGCCACGCGCTGTCCGGGCACGCCGTCTACCGGACGATACTGCTCTTCCTGACCAGCCTCGCGCTGCGGGTGGCGTGGATCCCGCTCGGCAACCTCGCGATCATGGCGATCGTGACGGCCCTGCGCGAGTGGTTCCGCAAGTCCGAGCTCTCCGCGGACCGGGCCGGGCTGCTGGTCGGCCAGGACCTCAGGGCCTCCATGCGCGGCCTGATGAAGATCGCGGGCGGCAACCACCTGCACGAGATGAACGTGGACGCGTTCCTGAAGCAGGCCGAGGAGTACGAGGCCGGGGGCGATCTGCGCGACTCGGTCCTGAAGATCCTGAACGTGATGCCGCGCTCCCACCCGTTCACGACGGTACGCGCCGCCGAGCTGAAGAAGTGGGCCGAGACCCGCGACTACCAGCGGCTGATGGACGGGCACTACCCGCGCCGCACCGAGGACAAGGACACCTCGGTGACCGACTCCTTCCGCGAGTCGGCCGCGCACTACACCGAGCACATGAAGAGTTCGAAGGACCCGCTGATGAAGCTGGTCAGCGACATCGCCGGGGGCGCGGGCGACCTCGGTGGCCGGGTGCGGCGCGGCTTCGGCGGCTTCGGTGGCAACGGCGGCGGCAACACCGGCAACCACGGCGCCCAGGAGGACCCGGCCGGGAGCTGACGGCGGCCGGGACCGGGTTCAGACGGACGGCTGGGCGCTGGGGGCGAGCGCGCCGCACAGCGCGGTCGCACTGCCCGTCGCGTACGGGTCGGTGCCCGCCGGGCCGTCCTTCTTCGCGCTCTCGCCCGCGAGCAGCGGCCGCAGGTGCTCGGCGGGGTCCACGGAGCAGGAGAGCGGGCCCGCCTGGACGTAGGAGACGAGCAGCTCGGCCTGGTGGTTGCGCAGGTCCTCGCGGTCGAAGCGGAAGTGCAGTTCGCGGCGGACCGTGAAGAGCGAGGTCCGGGCCCGGCCGGTGGCGCCGACGGGGCGCAGCGCGTACACGAACGTGTGGTCGGAGGTGACTTCGAGGGTGTCCGTGTCGGTCTCCGCGGCGTGCAGCGTGCCCCGGACGCGGATGTGCGGGTCGGCCAGCTCGGCCCGGGCGGGGTCGAAGCGGACGAGCCAGCCGGTCGCCGCGTGCCGCCCGTCGGTCACCGGCCGGTCGAAGCTCTGGTCGAACTGGTCGAGCTGGCGGGGGTCGACGAGCATCCGCACGGGCCGGACCGCGCCCCCGGTGAGCACGTCCGGGTCGAGCGAGGAGTCGACCAGGTAGTCCTTGGCGGTGCTCAGGGCGGTGACGACCTGGCTGTCGGAGAAGTGCGCGGTGCGCCGGACGCCGGACGGCAGGGTGATGCCGTCGGCGGCGATCCCGAACCGGGCGGCGGGGCTGCGCCGGTACAGGTCGCGGGCGGAGCCGGAGCCCGGCACCGCGCCGCCCGGGGCGAGCGGGATCACGGTCATCCGCAGCGGTTCGGCGGGCCGGCCGGCCGCGGTGGTGCGGTAGGGGCTGCGGACACCCATGTAGACCGCGGTGCCGAAGGCGATGACGATCAGGGCGACGAGGATGACGGCCTGCCGGGTCAGACCGCGGCGCAGGGCGGGTGTGCGGCGGACGGCCGGGGCGTGGTCGGTGATGCGCTCCTGCGCGGAGAACTCCTGGAGCCGGGCAGCCCGGACGAACGACTCGTCGAACACGACGGATCGGTACTCGTCCTCGCTGCCGCCGCCCCCGGCGGGCGCACCGTCCGGGGTGCCCTCCGGTGGGTCTCCTGGCCCGCCCATACCTTCAGGTTAGGTCGTCGGGAGCGCCGGTAAACGCATGGGTGCGCGACAACTTCCGGCGGCCGGGCGCGGGGCCGCTCAGGGGGAGCGCGGGAGCGCGGAGACCGCGGGCCGGGGCTGGTCGGCGGAGGCGGAGGGCGGACCGGGCAGGTTCTTCTCCAGCTCCGTCGTCGCGGGTGGCGGCACCTGGTCCTGGCGGCCGCCCGAGGCGCCGCGGTAGACGGCCGTGAAGGCGAGGGCGACCATGCCGACGCCCATGATCACGGCGAGTGCCCAGGCCACGGGCCTGCGCCAGCGGACCATGCCCGCGTGCGGGCCCGCCCGGCCGGCCTGGTCGAGGCCTTCCTCGTACAGTCCGCCGGCCTCGTCGCGCAGGCGGCCGAAACCGGCCGCGCCGTCGAGGCCGTACCCGTCGCCGTCCTCGTAGAAGTCGTCGTCGGGTCCGCGGCGGGTGCGGGCTCTGCGGGACTCGGCCTCCTGGGCCTCGGCGCGCGCCTGGGCCGCGGCGAGCAGCCGCTCGACCGCGGTGGGCTCATGGACCTCGGCGGCCCGCACGAAGTCCTCGTCGAAGACCACGGAGGCGAACTCTTCGTCCCAGCCCCCGCGGTCGTGGTCGTCGTCGGGCTCCCCGCCGTCCGGGAACGGCGCGCCCCCCACGTCCTCCGGCACCCGTCCAGAGTAGACCTGAGGGGTCATTTTGGGCAGACGGTATGGGAATTCACCTCACAAGTCGCTGCTTAACGGGTGTGCCCGTCGCCGGTGACGATGTACTTGGTGCTCGTCAGCTCCGGCAGGCCCATGGGGCCGCGGGCGTGCAGCTTCTGCGTGGAAATGCCGATCTCGGCGCCGAAGCCGAACTGGCCGCCGTCGGTGAACCGGGTCGAGGCGTTGACCGCGACGGTCGTGGAGTCCACCAGCTGGGTGAAGCGGCGGGCGGCCTGCTGCGAGGTGGTGACGATGGCCTCGGTGTGGCCGGAGGACCACAGGCGGATGTGCTCGACGGCGCTGTCCAGGCTGTCGACGACGGCGGCCGCGATGTCGTACGAGAGGTACTCGGTCTCCCAGTCGTCGTGGGTCACCTCGACGACGGTGGCCTTGGAGCCGTCCGCGTAGGCGAGGATCCGGGGGTCCGCGTGGACGGTGACGCCGGCCTCGGCGAGGGCGTCCAGGGCGCGCGGCACGAACGCGTCGGCGATGTCCTGGTGGACGAGGAGCGTCTCGGCGGCGTTGCAGACGGAGGGGCGCTGGGCCTTGGAGTTGACGAGGATGTCGACGGCCATGTCGAGGTCCGTGTGGGCGTCGACGTACACGTGGCAGTTGCCGGTGCCGGTCTCGATCACGGGGACGATCGAGTTCTCCACGACGTTCTTGATGAGGGAGGCGCCGCCGCGCGGGATGAGGACGTCGACGAGGCCGCGGGCGCGCATCAGTTCGGTGACGGAGTCGCGGCTCTCGCCGGGCACGAGCTGGACCGCGTCGGCGGGCAGTCCGCTGCCGCCGACGGCGTCGCGGAGCACGCGCACGAGGGCGGTGTTGGAGGCGTGGGCGGAGGAGCTGCCGCGCAGCAGGACCGCGTTGCCCGACTTGAGGCAGAGGGCGGCGGCGTCGACCGTCACGTTCGGGCGGGCCTCGTAGATGATGCCGACGACGCCGAGCGGGACGCGGACCTGGCGCAGGTCGATGCCGTTGGGCAGGGTGCTGCCGCGGACGACCTCGCCGACGGGGTCGGGCAGGGCGATGACGTCGCGGACGTCGGAGGCGATGGCGCGGACCCGCTCGGGGGTCAGGGTCAGCCGGTCGACGATCGACTCGCCGGTGCCGGCCCGGCGGGCACGGGCGATGTCCTCGGCGTTGGCCTCGACGATCTCGGCGGTGCGCACCTCCAGGGCGTCGGCGATCGCCGCCAGCGCGTCGTCCTTCTGCGCGCGCGGCAGCGGAGCGAGGTCGTTGGCGGCGGCGCGGGCGCGGTAGGCGGCCCGGGTGACCGGGGTCATCGCGTCGTACGGGTTGAGGGAAGGCGACGTCATGCCCCGCAGCGTATCGGGGGAGGCGGAGCGTCCAGCCCGCGTTCCGGGAGGTGAGACATGGCCGAAATGGCGCCGGTGGGCGCCGGGGGGCCGTTTGGCGCGGGCGCGCGCTCGCGGCCTCGGGGAACGGCCGGCGCTTCGCTAGAAGGGGTGCACGCCGACGGGTGTGGCGGGAAGCGGGCCGTACCCCTCCGCGACGCGGTGGTGGTAGGTCTGCCGGTCGATGACCTCCAGGCCGACGATCTCCCAGGGCGGCAACTGCGACGTCTGGCGGTGCTCGCCCCACAGGCGCAGCGCGACGGCGGCCGCGTCGTGCAGGTCGCGGGCCTCTTCCCAGTAGCGGATCTCGGCGTGGTCGACGGCGTAGCGGCTGGTCAGCAGGAAGGGGTGGTCGTGGGCGAGCTGTTCGAGGCCGCGGCGGACCTCGGCGAGGGGGGCCTCGGCGCCGGAGACGCTGAGCGTGATGTGCCACAGCCGGGGGCCTTCTTCGGCCATCTCCCCGCCGCCGTCCGGCCCGGGGTCGCCCGCGGTCTCCTGCGTGTACGCGTCCCCGGCGGCCACGCTGGTCAGTGCCCGCTCCGCCGGCCCTCGGGACGTCGCCCCCGGGCGCGCTCGTCTCACGACGGCCTCCTTTGCGCAATGGTCGTGCGGAACTGTCCGGCCTGGACCGCTGGGACTCCTGCGTGAACTGTCTGCATCAAGAGTTGAGCAGGACACGAGACGTCATGGGGTGGTTTTCCCGAAGGTCCCCCGCTGGTGGCAGGCTTTCGGCCGTTTCCACAACTGTTTCGAAGGCGGATGGACGCGGATCAGGCGCGGAGAAGGACCAGATCGTCCCTGTGTACGACCTCTCGTTCGTAGGCGGGGCCGAGGTCGCGGGCGAGTTCGCGGGTGGAGCGCCCGATCAGCTGCGGGATCTCCTTGGCGTCGAAGTTGACCAGGCCCCGGGCGACGGCCCGGCCGCTGACATCGCGCAGTTCGACCGGGTCCCCGGCGCTGAACTCGCCCGCGACGGCGGCGATCCCTGCCGGCAGCAGCGAGGTGCGCCGCTCCACCACGGCCCGCACGGCGCCGTCGTCCAGGGTGAGGGAGCCCTGCGGGGTGGAGGCGTGCTGGAGCCAGAGCAGCCGGTCGGCGCTGCGCCGGCCGGTGCGGTGGAAGTACGTGCCGGTGTCGCGGGCGGCGAGGGCGTCGGAGGCGTGGCTGGCGCTGGTGAGGACGACGGGGATGCCGGCCGCCGCGGCGATCGACGCGGCCTCGACCTTGGTGACCATGCCGCCGGTGCCGACCCCGGCCTTGCCGGCGCTGCCGATCCTGACGTGGGCGATGTCGGCGGGGCCGCGCACCTCGGCGATGCGGGCGGAGCCGGGCAGCGCGGGATCGCCGTCGTAGAGGCCGTCGACGTCGGAGAGGAGGACGAGCAGGTCCGCGTGGACGAGGTGGGCCACGAGGGCGGCGAGCCGGTCGTTGTCCCCGAAGCGGATCTCGTCGGTGGCGACGGTGTCGTTCTCGTTGACGACCGGCAGGGCGCCCATGGACAGCAGCTGGTCGAGGGTGCGCGAGGCGTTGCGGTGGTGGGCGCGGCGCGCCATGTCGTCGCTGGTGAGCAGGATCTGGCCGACGCGGACGCCGTAGCGGGCGAAGGAGGCGGTGTACCGCGCCACGAGCAGCCCCTGCCCCACGCTGGCCGCGGCCTGCTGGCGGGCGAGGTCCTTGGGGCGGCGGGTCAGGCCGAGCGGGGCGAGTCCGGCGGCGATGGCACCGGAGGAGACGAGGACGATCTCCTTCTTGTCCCCGCCACGGTGCTTGGCGAGGACGTCCACGAGGGCGTCGACGCGGTCCGCGTCCAGCCCTCCCGCGGCCGTGGTGAGCGATGACGATCCGACCTTGACCACGATCCGGCGCGCTTCCGCCACGCCCTGCCGTGCCGCACGTGTTGCCCCTGACATGCCCCGCAATCTACGGGACGGGCCGGCGCGGGGGCGCGGGGGTTTCGCGGAGCGGACAGGACGGGGGCGCCGGACCCCGGACGGGAGAGTGGTCCGCAGGGTTCCATGCCCTTTGCCCCTTTTTCGGGTGATTGCCGTCACGGAGGATTGCTTGGGGACCTCTCGAAGTCATACGGTCAGTGGTCAGCCTTTTCAACGAGGTGGACCAACCCCCCACGGTCGCACCCCCTCCCCCCTATTCCTGCCAGGAGCCCAGCCCGTGCCCTCCGCCGGACTTGCCCCGCGCCGCGTCGTGCAGCTCTCAGCGCTGCTCGCGATGTTCGCGCTCTATGTGGCGCAGCTCGTCAGCGCGTCCTTGCCGTACGTCCCGCTGTTCGTCGCCGCGAGCGCGGCCGGCATCGCCCTCGACACCTACCTGCAGTACAAGCAGCCGGGGCTGCTGACCCTTCTGGCCAAGGTGCGTTTCGACGTCACCGTGCGGCAGCTGCTGCGCGACATGCTGATCTTCGTCGGCCTGCTGCGCATCGACGGCATCGATCCGCTGGGCGAGCAGGCACCGCTGCTCTTCGCGCTCCTGGGGGTGTACGTGCTGCACTTTGGCTGCCAGGCCGCCGCCGTCCTGGTGCGCCGCACCCGTACGCTGCCGATCCTCACCCGGAACATCGACGCCTCCGCCCTGCGCCTGTCGGCGGCCCCCCCACGCATCCTGGCCCGCCGCTCCAGCCACCGCCTGCTCGCCTTCTCGCTCCCCGCGACGGCGGGCCTGCTGCTGACGGCCGCCACGACCGACGCCTACTGGGGCGTCATCGGCATCGGCGTCTCGATCGTCCTGTTCGGCGGCGGCATGCTGTACCTGGCCACCTGGCTGCTGCCCAAGAAGCGGGCGGTGAACGAGGCGAAGGTCCTGGCCTGGCTCGACCAGTGGCTGGCGCGGTACAAGCCGACCGTCGCCATGTACTTCTCGGGCGGCACGACCTCCGCGTACCAGGCGAACATGTGGCTCTCCACGCTCGCCGACACGGACGGCAAGCCGCTCATCGTGCTCCGTGAGCGCTTCATGGTGAACAAGATCGACGCCACCGACGTCCCGATCATCTGCTTCCCTAAGGTCGCCTCGATGTTCTCGCTGGAGAACTCGACGCTGAAGATGATGCTCCACCCGGCGAACGCGGCGAAGACCTCGCAGGTGCTGCGCATCCCGACCCTCAAGCACGCTTTCATCAACCACGGCGAGTCCGACAAGCTCTCCTCCTGCAACCCGTACGCCAAGGCCTACGACGAGGTGTGGGTGGCGGGCCCGGCGGCCCGCGACCGCTACCAGCTGGCCGACGTCGGCGTCGAGGACAAGGACGTCGTCGAGGTGGGCCGCCCGCAGCTCGCCCCCATCCAGGTCGCCTCCGGCCCGGCCGCGGGCGCCTTCACCACCGTCCTGTACGCCCCCACGTGGGAGGGCTGGGACGGCAATCCCGGCAACACCTCCGTGATCCTGGCCGGCGAGAACATCGTGCGGCACCTGCTCGCCGACGACCGGGTGCGGCTGATCTACAAGCCCCATCCGATGACCGGTTCGCAGGTCCCCGCCGCGGGCGCCGCCAACGAGCGCATCATGGCGATGATCCGCGAGGCGAACACCCGCCGCTCGGGCGAGCGGCCGGGCCCCGAGGCCGCCGCCGAGCTGGCCCGCCGCACCGAGGCGCTCGACCGGCTGACCTCCACGTCGTTCCGCACCAGCGCCGACGAGATGGAGAAGATGATGCTGCAGGGCCGCCCCGACGGCGGCCGGCAGGCGGCCGTGGCCGCGGCGACGGCGGCGTGGGAGGAGGCCTACTGGGCCTCGTTCCCGCAGTGGGAGCACCGGATCGTCACCGAGGCCCGCCCGGCGATCTTCGCCTGCTTCAACCAGGCCGACGTGCTCGTCTCCGACGTCTCCTCTGTCGTCTCCGACTGGCTGGCCAGCGAGAAGCCGTACGCCGTGGCCAACACCACCGGGCTCACCGAGGCGGATTTCCGCACCGGCTTCCCCACGGTGGGCGCGGCGACCATTCTGGAACCCGACGCGCAGGGCGTACCCGGCCTTCTCGCGACCGTACGCGGCGAGAGCGAGGATGCGTACGCCGAGGCGCGTCTGGAGCTCAAGGAGCACCTCCTGGGCCCCTCGGACCCGCCCTCCATCGACCGCTTCAACGCGGCCGTGCGCGCCCTGTGCGCCCGGGCCGACGAGCGCCGGGTGCGGATGGCCGCGCGCGGCGACGCGGAGATCCCCGCGCAGCGTGAGGACTCCGTGGAGGAGCAGGTCGCCGACGCGCAGGCCGCGGAGGCGGCTCCGGAGTCGGAGGACGCCGTCACCGCGTAGCGCGGGCGCACGAGAACAGCGCAAGGGCCCGGGAGAAGTTCCTCCCGGGCCCTTGCGCTGTGTACGTACCGACCGCTTCCGGCCCTAGAAGGGCTTGAAGTCGTCGTACTCGCGGTCCGCCTCGTCCCGCTCCGCCTGCCGGTCGCGGCGGCGCTGGGCGGCCGGGCGCGGCGCCTCCATGCGGTGGTCCTCACCGCGGCGGCCGAGCATCTCGGCGCCCGCCATCATGGTGGGCTCCCAGTCGAAGACGACCGCGTTCTCCTCGGGGCCGATGGCGACGCCGTCGCCGTTGCGGGCGCCCGCCTTCATCAGCTGGTCCTCGACGCCGAGGCGGCTGAGCCGGTCGGCGAGGTAACCGACGGCCTCGTCGTTGTTGAAGTCGGTCTGGCGCACCCAGCGCTCCGGCTTCTCGCCGCGCACCCGGTACAGCGGCTCGCCGTCGACGTCCTCGCGGACCACGGTGAAGCCGGAGTCGTCCACGGCCTTGGGACGGATGACGATGCGGGTCGCCTCCTCCTTCGGCTTCGCGGCGCGGGCGGTGCCCACCAGGTCGGCCAGCGCGAACGAGAGTTCCTTGAGGCCCTTGTGCGCGACGGCCGACACCTCGAAGACGCGGTAGCCGCGCGCCTCCAGGTCGGGGCGGACCATCTCGGCGAGGTCCTGGCCGTCGGGCACGTCGATCTTGTTCAGGACGACCAGGCGCGGCCGGGTCTCCAGGCCGGCGCCGTACTCCCGCAGCTCGGCCTCGATGGTGTCGAGGTCGGAGACGGGGTCGCGGTCGGACTCCAGGGTCGCCGTGTCGAGCACGTGCACCAGGACCGAGCAGCGCTCGACGTGGCGCAGGAACTCCAGGCCGAGCCCCTTGCCCTGGCTGGCGCCGGGGATCAGGCCGGGCACGTCGGCGATCGTGTAGACGGTCGCACCGGCCGTGACGACGCCGAGGTTGGGGACCAGCGTCGTGAAGGGGTAGTCGGCGATCTTCGGCTTGGCGGCCGAGAGCACCGAGATGAGCGAGGACTTGCCGGCGCTCGGGTAGCCCACCAGGGCGACGTCGGCGACCGTCTTCAGCTCCAGGACGACGTCGCGCAGGTCGCCGGGGATGCCGAGCAGCGCGAAGCCGGGGGCCTTGCGGCGGGCCGAGGCGAGGGCCGCGTTGCCGAGGCCGCCGCGGCCGCCCTGGGCGGCGATGAAGGTGGTGCCCTGGCCGACGAGGTCCGCCAGCACGTTGCCCTGCTTGTCGAGGACGACCGTGCCGTCGGGGACGGGCAGGACCAGGTCCTCGCCGTCCTTGCCGGAGCGGTTGCCGCCCTCGCCGGGCTTGCCCGCGGTGGCCTTACGGTGCGGGGAGTGGTGGTAGTCGAGCAGCGTGGTCACCGACTGGTCGACGACCAGGATGACGTCGCCGCCCCGGCCGCCGTTGCCGCCGTCCGGGCCGCCGAGCGGCTTGAACTTCTCCCGGTGGACGGAGGCACAGCCGTGGCCCCCGCTACCCGCGGCGACATGCAGTTCGACGCGGTCCACGAAGGTGGTCATTGGTCAGTGCCTCCAGAAACGAGCGTGAGTTACTACAGCGTGCTGCATTCATGGGCAACACGCGAAAGGCGGACCCGCTTCCCCAGGGGGAAGTGAGGTCCGCCTCGCGAAAAAGAACTGGTCGGCTACGCCCGTCAGGCGGCGACCGGAACGATGTTCACGACCTTGCGGCCACGGTGGGTACCGAACTCCACCGCGCCGGCGTCGAGCGCGAACAGCGTGTCGTCCTTGCCACGACCCACACCGTTGCCCGGGTGGAAGTGGGTGCCGCGCTGGCGGACCAGGATCTCACCGGCGTTGACGGTCTGGCCGCCGAAGCGCTTCACGCCGAGCCGCTGAGCATTGGAGTCGCGCCCGTTCCGAGTGGACGATGCGCCCTTCTTGTGTGCCATGTCTCAGTCCCTACCCTTACTTCGCAGCCGCGGGGATCTCAGTGACCTTGATCGCCGTGTACTGCTGGCGGTGGCCCTGACGACGGCGGTAACCGGTCTTGTTCTTGTAGCGAAGGATGTCGATCTTCGCGCCCTTGTGGTGGTCCACGACCTCGGCCTGGACCTTGATGCCGGCGAGGACCCACGGGTCGCTCGTCACGGCGTCGCCGTCGACCACGAGCAGCGTAGAGAGCTCTACGGTGTCGCCGACCTTGGCGGTGGGAAGCTTGTCAACCTCAACGATGTCATCGACAGCAACCTTGTGCTGGCGACCACCGCTGCGCACGATGGCGTACACGCGGAACTCTCTTTCGCTCGGAACGGGACCCCCGCAGTCCAGCCGCGCGAGGCGGCCTCTCCCGGCGGCCTGGACGGACCTGCCCGGAGGAAGAAGGTTTACGGGAGTGCGGCGTATCGATGGACACGCCGACGGTCAAGATTACGGGTCAGCCCCGAGCAGGGTCAAACCGACCCCCGCCCGGACGGTTCACGCCGTCCTGACCTCACCGTCCTGCGGCAGGACCTTGACGCCCTTGCACAGGTTCGTGTTGTCCTTCACCCCCGGGTACGCGACGTTCCACACCTGGGTGAAGTGGGTGCGGTAGGTGTCGTGCACGGAGTCGTCGTCGATCTTGACGTACGCCTCGTCGTTCTCGCGCAGCGCCGGGCCGGAGGCGTTCTGCGAGCCGGTGAAGGTGATCTTGTTGCGGGCGCCGTCGTACCAGCCGTCGATCGCCACGTACTTGGTGTGGATGATGAACGGCGTCGCGAGCTTGGTGCCCGGGTGCAGCGGATCCCGGTCGTCGTTGTAGCAGCGCGCGGGCGGGGCGCCCGTGGCGTGCATCGACTTCCAGGTGCCGGCGTCGGCGGAGGCGTACTCGATGCTGACCGTGCAGCCCGCCTTCTTCAGTGCGACCAGTTTGTCGGCGATGGCCTGCCGGGTGATCTGGAAGATCGCGGCGCGCACGACCGTGCTGCGCTTCACCCCGGCGGCGTCCTTGTAGGTGCAGGAGACGTTGTTCAGCACCGAGTACAGCGTGTCCGTGGAGTTGGTCGTGCCGGCCCGGGGGAAGAAGTACGCCTTGTAGTGGCCGTTGCTGACCGTGCGGTAGTCCCAGGACTTCCACTGCTTGGCGGCCAGGTCGTCGAAGTAGTCCGCGTAGGCGCCGTACAGGACCCGGTTGTTCGGCAGCTGAAGCGCGTCGTTGAAGAACCTGGTGCTGGCGGAAGGCGTCGAGTTCGAGGTGGTCTGCACGACGACGTTCGTGGCGCCCTGGACGGCGGAGAAGAGCCAGAACTTGTTGTGCATGATCGACTTGCCGAAGACGGGATCGCCCAGACAGGACTTGTCGGCGGGGCACAGCGTCACGAACGAGGGGCTCGTCGTGCTGGTGCCCAGGGCCGTCTTCAGCTGCGCGTACACCGGGTTCGTGGGGCGGTCCTTGACACTGGAGGAGTCGAGGACGATCTGCACGTTCACGCCGCGGTTCCTGGCGGCCACCAGCGCGTCCGAGACGGTGGTCTCCCACACGTGGTAGACGGCGACCTTGATGGTCGAGCCGGGCAGCGCCGCGTTCGTCAGCTCGACCAGGCGCGTACGGATCGCGTACTGCCGCGCGGTGGTGCCCAGCGGGTCGTTGAAGAGGGGGCCCTCGGTCCAGACCGGCACGTCGGCGGCGGCCGCGGAGCCCGCGGAGAGCCCGGCCTGCAACCCGGCCGCCGAGACCACGGTGGCCAGCGCCACCGCCCGGCGTCCACCCGTGACCCGCCGCGCGGCGCGGTGCCGTCCCCTGCCCGTCAGGCGCACACGCACCATCACAACCCCTCCCCGGGCACAGCCGCGGGTCTCCCCCACGCGCGTCCGTGCCGTCTCTCGTCCGATCACCTGAGTTTCGCAGGCGGCGGGACGGGCTCCAAGAGGCGGGGGGATCGAACGCTCCTGCGAGTCCGCCCGGCGCGGGGGCGGGGACGACGACGCCCCCGCACAGCGTGCTGCTGTGCGGGGGCGTCGCCCGGCCCGGTCGCCCGGGCGGGTGCCTCAGGCCTCGTCGGCCGCGGCGGAGACGGACGACGGCGACTGCTGCTCCGCCGCCGAGGTCTTCTTCGCGGCCGCCTTCTTGGCGGGCGCCTTCGCCGCCTTCTTGGCCGTCGTCTTCTTCGCGGCCGTCTTCTTGACCGCGGTCTTCTTGGTAGCGGCCTTCTTCGCCGTCGCCTTCTTGGCCGTCTTACGGGCGGCCTTCTTGGCGGCGGGCGCCTCCTCGGCCTGCGCCTCCTCGGCGTCCGCGCCGGTCCCGGCCTCGGGGGCCTCCACCGTGGCCGACGGGACGACCAGGACGGCCGCCTCCTCGGAGGCGGTGGGCGCCGTCGCCTTGCGCACGGCACGGCGGCGCGGACGGGCCGGAGCCGCCGGCTCGGCCGGCTCCGTCTCCTGCTTCGGCGCCTCGGCCACGGCCGGCGCCGGCTCCTCGGCCTTGACCGGCTCGGCCACCGTCACCTCGGCGGCGTCCGCGGAGGACGCCTTCGGGGAGCCGGCGGGCGCGCTGGCCTTGCGGGTGGCACGGCGCCGCGCACGCGGCGCGGGAGCCTCCTCCTGTGCGGGCTGCGCGGGCTGCGCGGGCTCGGGCTCCGCCGGGGCCTGCGTCTCGACGACCGGCTCCGGCTCGGGGGCCGGGGCGGACGCCGGGGCCTGCGACACCGGCTCCTTCGGCGCACCCGTGGGGGCCGAGGAGCGGCGCGTGGCGCGGCGGCGCGACCGGCCGCCGCGGCTCGCCGCGGCCTCCGCCTCGGCCGCGCTGGAGTACAGCTCCTCGTCCGCGCTGAAGTCGGGCTCGGGCAGCGCCGCGGGGACGGCCGCCTCCGCGGCGACCTCCGCCTCGGACTCGGCGTGGGCCTCGGCGTCGGTCTCGGCGTGCTCGCTGTGCGCCTCGTGGTCGTGGTGGTCCGCGCCATTGCCGCCGCGGCGCTTCTTGCGCTTGCCGCCGCCGTTCGACGCGGGCTGCTCCATGTGGACGATGACGCCGCGGCCGTTGCAGTGCACGCAGGTCTCGGAGAAGGACTCCAGCAGGCCCTGGCCGACGCGCTTGCGCGTCATCTGGACCAGACCCAGCGAGGTCACCTCGGCGACCTGGTGCTTGGTGCGGTCCCGGCCCAGGCACTCGAGCATCCGCCGCAGGACCAGGTCCCGGTTGGACTCCAGGACCATGTCGATGAAGTCGATGACGACGATGCCGCCGAGGTCCCGCAGGCGCAGCTGACGCACGATCTCCTCGGCCGCTTCGAGGTTGTTCTTCGTCACGGTCTCTTCGAGATTGCCGCCCTGGCCGGTGAACTTGCCGGTGTTGACGTCGATGACGACCATGGCCTCGGTCTTGTCGATCACCAGGGAGCCACCCGAGGGCAGCCACACCTTGCGGTCGAGCGCCTTGGCGAGCTGCTCGTCGATCCGGTACGTCGCGAAGACGTCGACCTCGCTGGTCCACCGCGTCAGGCGGTCGGCCAGGTCGGGCGCCACGTGGTTGACGTAGCCGTGGATGGTCTGCCACGCCTCGTCACCGCTGACGATGACCTTGGAGAAGTCCTCGTTGAAGATGTCGCGCACGACGCGGACGGTCATGTCCGGCTCGCCGTAGAGCAGGCTCGGCGACGACGTCGAGAGCTGCTTGGACTTCTTCTGGATCTCCTCCCACTGCCCCTGGAGCCGCTCGACGTCGCGGCGCAGCTCGTCCTCGCTCGCGCCCTCGGCGGCGGTGCGCACGATGACGCCCGCGTCCTCGGGGACGATCTTCTTGAGGATGGTCTTCAGGCGCGCGCGCTCGGTGTCGGGCAGCTTGCGGCTGATGCCGGTCATCGAGCCCTCGGGCACGTAGACCAGGTAGCGGCCGGGCAGCGAGATCTGGCTGGTCAGGCGGGCGCCCTTGTGGCCGATCGGGTCCTTGGTGACCTGGACGAGCACGGACTGGCCGGACTTGAGGGCGGTCTCGATGCGGCGCGGCCCGTTGGCCATGCCGAGCGCCTCGAAGTTGACCTCACCGGCGTACAGCACCGCGTTGCGGCCCTTGCCGATGTCGATGAAGGCGGCCTCCATGGACGGCAGCACGTTCTGGACCTTGCCCAGGTAGACGTTGCCGACGTACGAGGTGGACTGCTCCTTGTTGACGTAGTGCTCGACGAGGATGTCGTCCTCGAGCACGCCGATCTGGGTGCGCTCGCCGTTCTGGCGGACGACCATCACGCGCTCGACGGCCTCGCGGCGCGCCAGGAACTCGGCCTCGGTGATGATCGGCACCCGGCGGCGGCCCTGCTCGCGGCCCTCGCGGCGGCGCTGCTTCTTGGCCTCCAGACGCGTGGAGCCCTTGATGGACTGCACCTCGTCCGAGGAGGTCGACGAGCGCTCACGCTCGACGAAGGTGTCCTTCTTGCGCGGCTCACGGACCTTGACGACCGTACGCTCCGGGTCGTCGGGCCCGTTCTGCTCGCTCTCCGGGGCCGCGTCACCGGCGCGGCGCCGGCGGCGCCGGCGACGGCGGCTGCTGCTCGACCCGGAAGCGCTGTCGTCGCGCTCGTCGCGCTCGTCGGCGGCGTCCGTGTCGCCGGCGTCACCGGCATCGTCGGCGTCATCCGTGTCGTCGGCGTCGTCCGTGTCGCCCTCGGCGCTCTGCTCCGGGTCGTCGTCGGACGCGCCCTGCTCGTGCTCGGAGTCGGCGTCGGCCGACTCACCGCGGCGCCGGCGGCGGCCACCGCGGCGGCGGCGCCGGGAGGGACGGTCCCCGTTCTCGTCGTGGTCGTCGCCGTGCTCGGCCGCGTCGTCCTGGTCGGCGGCCTCCTCGGCCTCGGCCTCCAGCGCGTCCGCCACCTCGGCGGGCGGCTGGGTCACGGCCGGCTGCTCGGCGGCGGGCTGCTCGTCACCGGCACGCTTGCGGCGGCGACGGCGCGGGGTCTGCTCCTCCTCGGCCACGGCGGCGGGCGCGGTGACCGGCTCGGCCTCGGCGGCGGGCTGCTCCTCGGCGGCCTCGGCCGCGGCAGCGGCGGCGGCGCGCTCCGGCGTCTGGAACATCGGCTCGGTGAAGACCGGCGCCTGGAACACGGCGACGGACGGCCGCTTCGGGCGGCCCGCGCCCTCCTCGGACCGGCCGGCCCGGGTGGCGGACCGCTGGGCCTTCGGCTCGGCGAAGCCGCCCGCGGCCTTACGGGTGGCGCGGCGGCGACGGCGCGGCTCGGCGTCGGTGGGGTCGGCCTGCTCGGGCTGGGCCTCGGCGGGGCTCTCCTCGGCCGGGGCCCCGGCCGGCTGCGCCGCGGCCGCCGGGGTCTCGGGGGCGGCGACGGCGCGGGTGGCGCGGCGGCGGTTGCGGCGCGGGGCGGCCTCCTCGGCCGGCTCCTCGGCGGCGGCCGGCTCCTCGGCGGCGGGCTCCGGCGCGGCGGCGGCCTGCGGCTCCTCGGCCGCGGGGGCCTCGGCGGGGGCGGCCTCGGGTGCGGAGACGGTACGGGTGGCGCGGCGGCGACGGCGCGGCGCGGGGGCCTCGTCGGCCTCCGGCGCGGCCTGCGGCTCTGCGGCCGGCTCGGGCGCGGCGGCCGGTGCCGGGGCACTCTCGGCGGCCTGCTCGGCCTCCTCCGGGGCGGCGACGGCGCGGGTGGCGCGGCGGCGGGAGCGGCGCGGGGCCGCCTCCTCGGCGGCGGGCGCCGGCTGCTCCTCGGCGGGGGCCGGGGGCGCGGTCTCGGCGGCGGGCTGCGCGGCCTCGTCCTGGGCGGGGGCGCCTGCGGGGGCGGAGGCGCGGCGGGTGGCGCGACGGCGCGGGCGGGCGGCCGGCGCGGCGTCCTGTGCCGGGGCCTCGGCGGCCGGCGCGGAGGCGGTCGCCTCGGTGTCGTCGGCGGCGTCGGGCTCGGCGGGCGCGGCTGCCTGCGTGGCCGGCGCGGTCTCCGCGGCGGTCTGGCCGGCGGGCGGGCCCGCGGGGCGCGACGCGGCCCGGCGCCGGCGGCGCGGGGGCAGGGTGTCGCTCGGCGTGTCGCCCACGGCGGCGGTGGGGTCGTTCGGTTCGGTCTGCTCGGGCATGCGGGTGTGTCTCCCGTCAGGCCCCCGGGCGCCGCGCCTCATCCGGATGACCGGTGACGCCTGCGGCTCGCGCGTCCTGCGCGCGGTGCCGCCGGTCCGGGGCGCGGGCGCCACACGGGGGCTCTCTGTCTGTTCTCGCCGGTTCCGGTACGCGAGGTACGTACGGCCTGGCGAAAGTCCTTGGGTGGGTGCGCTGCCCGACCCAGGTGGCTCCCGAGTACGAGGGCGGCGCTACGACGACCGCCTTACGCGGAACCTTCCACGGCAGACGCCGTCGCGGCGGCAGATCCCGCGGCCTCCGTGCGGAGGGCCTGGACTGCCTCGCGGTCGGGCGCGAGCGGGTCGGTCACCGTGCCGGTCTCTTCATCGAAAGGCCCCTGCGCCAGCCTGGTCACCGCTGCGGGGACCGGCGGCGCCAGGTCAGCCACGGCGCGGAGACCGGACAGGACGTCGTCGGGTCGTACGGCAGGCGTCACGTGCCGAACAACCAGGCGCAGTATCGCACAGGCCTTGTCGCCGGGCCTATCGACCGGCGCATCGACGGCTTCCAGAGCGGCCACGGCCGCGCGGGCGTCGAACGTACGGATGCCGTTCTTCGTCCGGCGCTGGACCTCGACGCTCTCCGCGGCGCGGAACGCCTCGGCGGCGCGCGCGGCCTCGTCGACGCTCACGCCGTCCAGCCGCAGCTCCCACACGGAGGCGGCGAGCCGGTCGGCCAGGCCCGGGGTGCGGGCCTCGACGGCGTCGACGATGTCGAGGCCGATCGGCATCGACTCGTCGAGCAGATCCTTGAGCGTGCCGGGGTCGCGCGGCGCGGTGAGCGCGATCTCCAGGTACTCGGCCTCACTGCCCGTGCCGGTGGGTGCGGCATTGGCGTACGACACCTTCGGATGCGGCGTGAACCCCGCCGAGTACGCCATGGGCACCTCGGCGCGGCGCAGCGCACGCTCGAAGGCGCGCTGGAAGTCTCGGTGGCTGGTGAACCGGAGGCGGCCGCGCTTGGTGTAACGCAGTCGGATGCGCTGCACCGCGGGTGCGGGCGGCGGGCCTACGGGCTGTCGCTTGCCCAGTGTCCTAGTCCTTCGTGAGTACGGTCGTGCTGTCACCCAGACTACGTGTGTGCGCGGCTTTCGGTTCCCACCCGCCCCTGACCTGCGGTTCCGGCAGGCTCTCGGACGGGCGCGGAGCCCCGGACAGGGCGCGGCGGACATCGGCGCGGGCCTGGCGGACACTGGCGCGGACCTCGCGGGCGAGCCGGGCCGCGGGGCGCCACACCTGGTCGCGTACGACGTGCCCGAGCGGGGTGAGCACGGTGCGGTACGTCCAGCGCAGGGGGTCGAGGAGCAGCCACCTCAGGAGCCGGCCGAGGAAGCGTCCTACCGCGAGCGAGACGTGTCCGGCGACGCGCCAGGCGTGGCCGAGGGCCGCGCCGGTCTCGCGGGCGAGGACGCCGAGGAGCCGGCCGACGGGGGCCAGGACATGGCGCCACAGGGCCAGCGCGGGCACCACGAGGATCCACCTCAGGAGTGTCCCGAGGCCACGCGCCAGGGTGCGGGCCGTCCAGGCGAGGGCGTGCCCGAGGGGAGTGAGCAGCGCGGCGTACACCCAGGCGCACGGGACGACGAGGAGCACCCGCCCGAGCCAGGTGAGCGCGACAGCCAGGGGCACCACCCCGTACCGCCACAGCGCCACCCACGGCCACACGAACACCGCCGCACCCAACCACCGCAACGCCACCCCGACTCCCCGCCCCACCCAGGCGATCCCCCGCCCCAGCGGCGTCAGCACCCACGTGTACAGCCAGCACGCGGGGACGACGACGAGCACTCGGACGAGCCAGGCAAGGGCCGCGCCGAGCGGCACCAGCACGCACGCGTACAGCCAGCGCGCAGGCACGACGACCAGCACCCGCACCAGGGGCACGAGAACGCGGTCGTGGAGCACGCGGGCGGTGACGGTGAGCGCGTCCCACGTGAGCCGGACGGGCAGCACGAGGACGAGTGCGACGATGCGCACCGGCAGCCGGATCGCGACGACGAGACAGCCCTCGGGCTCGGGATGCTTCTCCAGGTCCATGCATGTCAGGACGGTGAGAACGGCGCCGTGGATGCAGGTTCCGGGCACTCCGTGGAGCACATGGACGTTGGACCCCTCGTATAGGCACACTTTGCGCAGTAACCACCGACCACGAGGGGCACCCCGCATGATCACGCTGACGAAGGAAGACGGCCCGGCCGACCTGGACGGAGTCACGCACCTGTCCATCGGGGTCTCCTGGGACCCCACCTCCGGGAGCAGCGGCGGCGTCCTCGGCACCCTGCGCCGCAAGCAGGGCACGGACCTCGACCTGATCGCCATCGCCATGCAGGGCGCGGACCCGGTCCGCCTGGCCGGCCTCGACTCGCTGGACCCGCTGGGCAACGGTTCGCTGGTGCACTCCGGGGACAACCAGACCGGCAAGGGCGAGGGGGACGACGAGACGGTCACGGTCGAGTTCGCGCGGATCCCGCAGAACATCACGGCGATCATCTTCGTCGCGGCCGCGTTCAAGAAGGGCAGCTCGTTCCAGAAGGCGCGCAACGTCAGCATCAAGGTGTACGACGCCACCGGCGGCAGCAGCCAGCAGGTCGCCGACATCTGGCCCAGCATGCTCAGCGCGGACAACGGCTGCGCGGTGGCCAAGGCGGTCCGCGCCCCCGGCGGCAGCTGGAAGCTGGAGGTCATCAACACGACGGGCAAGATCAAGCAGGGTGACGAGATCGCCCTGATGCGGTTCGCCGTGAGCAAGTAAGCGCCGCGCGTACCCCGCGGGGTACGGAGAAGGGGCGACCGGTCGATGGACCGGCCGCCCCTCGCTGTCCGTACGCTCAGTGCGTGTGCGGCGCGGCCCCCGCGGGATTCTTGACCGTCAGCGGCAGCAGCTTCTTGCCGGTCGGGCCCACCTGGATGCTGGTGTCCATCGCCGGGCAGACGCCGCAGTCGAAGCAAGGCGTCCAGCGGCAGTCCTCGACCTCGGTCTCGTCGAGCGAGTCCTGCCAGTCCTCCCAGAGCCAGTCCTTGTCGAGACCGGAGTCCAGGTGGTCCCAGGGCAGGACCTCCTCGTACGTGCGCTCACGCGTGGTGTACCAGTCGACGTCCACCCCGAAGGCGGGCAGCGTCTTGGCGGCGCAGGCCATCCAGCGGTCGTAGCTGAAGTGCTCGCGCCAGCCGTCGAACCGGCCGCCGTCCTCGTAGACGGCGCGGATGACGGAGCCGATGCGGCGGTCGCCGCGGGAGAGCAGGCCCTCGACGATGCCGGGCTTGCCGTCGTGGTAGCGGAAGCCGATGGAGCGGCCGTACTTCTTGTCGCCGCGGATCTTGTCGCGCAGCTTGGTGAGCCGGGCGTCCGTCTCCTCGGCGGAGAGCTGGGGCGCCCACTGGAACGGGGTGTGCGGCTTGGGCACGAACCCGCCGATCGACACCGTGCAGCGGATGTCGTTGGCGCCGGAGACCTCGCGGCCCTTCTGGATCACGCTCGTCGCCATGTCGGCGATCTGCAGGACGTCGTCGTCCGTCTCCGTCGGCAGGCCGCACATGAAGTACAGCTTCACCTGACGCCAGCCGTTGCCGTACGCGGTGGCGACGGTCCGGATGAGGTCCTCTTCCGAGACCATCTTGTTGATGACCTTGCGCATGCGCTCACTGCCGCCCTCGGGGGCGAAGGTGAGGCCGGAGCGGCGGCCGTTGCGGGTCAGCTCGTTGGCGAGGTCGACGTTGAAGGCGTCCACCCGGGTCGACGGGAGGGACAGGCCGATCTTGTCCTCCTCGTACCGGTCGGCGAGGCCCTTGGCGATGTCGCCGATCTCGGTGTGGTCGGCGGAGGAGAGCGAGAGCAGGCCGACCTCCTCGAAGCCGGTGGCCTTCAGCCCCTTCTCGACCATCTCGCCGATGCCGGTGATGCTTCGCTCCCGCACGGGGCGCGTGATCATGCCGGCCTGGCAGAAACGGCAGCCGCGGGTGCAGCCTCGGAAGATCTCGACGGACATCCGCTCGTGCACCGTCTCGGCCAGCGGCACGAGCGGCTGCTTCGGGTACGGCCACTCGTCGAGGTCCATGACGGTGTGCTTGGAGACCCGCCACGGCACGCCCGACCGGTTCGGCACGACGCGGCCGATGCGGCCGTCGGGCAGGTACTCCACGTCGTAGAAGGCGGGGACGTAGATGTTGCCCGTCCTCGCGAGGCGGAAGAGCACCTCCTCGCGGCCGCCGGGGCGGCCCTCGGCCTTCCAGGCGCGGATGATTTCGGTCATGTCGAGGACGGCCTGCTCGCCGTCGCCGATGACCGCCGCGTCGATGAAGTCGGCGATCGGCTCCGGGTTGAACGCCGCGTGCCCGCCCGCGAGGACGATCGGGTCGTCCAGCGTGCGGTCCTTGGACTCCAGCGGGATGCCGGCCAGGTCGAGGGCGGTCAGCATGTTCGTGTAGCCGAGCTCGGTGGAGAAGCTCAGGCCGAAGACGTCGAACGCCTTGACCGGGCGGTGCGAGTCGACCGTGAACTGCGGGACCTTGTGCTCGCGCATCAGCGCTTCCAGGTCCGGCCAGACGCTGTACGTGCGCTCGGCGAGGACGCCCTCGCGTTCGTTCAGCACCTCGTAGAGGATCATGACGCCCTGGTTGGGCAGACCGACTTCGTAGGCGTCCGGGTACATCAGCGCCCAGCGGACGTCGGAGGTCTCCCACGGCTTGACCGTGGAGTTGAGCTCTCCGCCGACGTACTGGATCGGCTTCTGCACATGCGGGAGCAGCGCTTCGAGCTGCGGAAAGACAGACTCGACCACTTCGGGTGCCGCGGCGGCGGCTTCGGCAGGCATAACCGTGGACCTTTGTGAGCTGACAGGGTGACCCTCAAGGCTAACCCGCCGGGAGCCGGTGCTTCGCCGCGCGCTCCCACACCTGCGGCAGCCGGCGCTCCCCGTCGGCCCCCGCCGCCTGCTCCTGCCCGTACAGCAGACCCCAGGCGAACGCGGTCTCGCCTGCGGCGTGCGCCTGGATCGCCAGGTCCCGCAGCGCCTCCCGGGCGACGACGGAGTCCTGGTGGTCGCCGAGGAGCGACTGCACCTTCTTCACCCGCTTGGCGAACTTCGCCGCCTTCTTGCCCACCGCGGGCACTGCCGTCTCCCCCGCGTACCGGGCGCGCTTGGCGGCCTTGCGGGCGTCGTGCAGGGCGTGGTCGCGCTCGGTGCCCGGCGCGATGGCCAGGGCCCGCTCGATCCGGGCGGCGAGGCGGGCGTGGTCCTTGCGGGCCGCCTTGGCCAGCGCCGCCGCGGCGGGCCGTCCGGCGGCGGGGAGCAGCGGCGGCGCGGCGAGCAGCGCGTCCAAAGCCTCCAGGAGGAGCAGGTAGCGCCGGCCGTCGAGCACGGCGACGGAGTGCCGGCGTGAGCCGATGCGACGGGCAACGGCCCAGATCCGCAGCCGCCCGCGGACGGGTCCGAGGAGCAGCGTGCGCGGCAGCGCGTCGATCCGCTCGGTGAGCCGCTCGGTCAGCACCTCGCGGTCCCGGTCGACGCCCAGCTCCGCGGCGAGCCACTTCAGTTCTTCGCCGACCGGTCCGGTGACCGCCGGGTCGAGGATCTTCTTGTACGTCTTGAAGGCGCTGCGCAGCCGCCGGGTGGCGACCCGCATCTTGTGCACGGCGTCCGGCAGGTCGCGGCGGACCGCAGGGTCGAGGGCGACCAGGGCGTCGTGCTGCTCGCGCAGCCGGGCCAGGACGTGGTCCCCGGCGGTGACGGGTTTTCCGGCGCGGGGCCCGTCGGGCGCCCGGGCGCCGGTCTCGTCCAGGGCGCGGCCCAGTTTGGAGGTGGCGGCGGCGGGCTCGACGCCGGCCTTGCGCAGCCGTTTATCGACCTTGGCGAGGAAGGCGGGGTCGCCGCCGTCGGCCAGTTCCACCTCGATCTCGGTCCAGGTGGCGGTCGCGTCGGTGCCGACCCGTTCGGCCCGTACGAGGTCCACGCAGACCTCGGCGAGGAGCGTGCCGTCGGCGTCGGTCAGGTGGGTCACGTCGCGGGTCGTGCGCAGCCGCACCACGGGCACCAGCGGGGCCTCGCGGGCCCGGGAGCGCACCAGGGCGGTGAGCGTGTGCGGCACGTCGTCGGAGAGCGGGGCGTGCACCTCGTCCCGGACGCCCGCGGCGAGGGCGACCGGGAGTTTGAGGTGCCAGCCGGCGTCGGCGCCGCCGGTCCGCCGCCGCAGGGTGATGTGGTGGGCGGCGAGCCGCTGGTCCGCCGTGTCGTAGTAGACGGCGTCGAGTTCCACGACGCCTCCGGCGACGACGTCCGACACTCCGGGGACCTTGGTCAGGCCGGGCAGGCTGAAGGGGCCGGCCGGGGCGTCGTACTTCCGCTCGATCTCGCGCTTGGTCTCCGCCATGAGTTGAATCTAGACGTCACATCTGATCACCGAAAGGGGGGCGGCGCGGGCCGCCCCGCCAGGGGCGCGGGGAACTGCGCGAGCAACCCGGACGGAGGCGGCACTCGCCGGAGCACCCGCACTCCTACGGCGCGAAGGCCCACGAAGGCACGGGCCCACCCGGGACCCGCCGAACCGCCTACGCCGACATCGGCCGCTGCACCCGGATCGACTGCAACAGGCCCACGGCCACCCATACGGCGAACATCGACGATCCTCCGTACGAGACGAACGGCAGCGGGAGCCCCGCCACCGGCATGATCCCGAGGGTCATCCCGATGTTCTCGAACGCCTGGAACGCGAACCAGGCGATGATCCCGGCGGCGACGACCGTGCCGTACAGCTCCGTCGTCTCCCGGGCGATCCGGCAGGCCCGCCAGAGCACGACGCCGAGCAGCAGGATGATCGCGCCGGCGCCCACGAATCCCAGCTCCTCGCCGGCCACGGTGAAGACGAAGTCGGTCTGCTGCTCGGGCACGAACTGGCCGGTGGTCTGCGAGCCGTGGAAGAGGCCCGCGCCGGACAGTCCGCCGGAGCCGATCGCGATGCGTGCCTGGTTGGTGTTGTAGCCGACGCCCGCGGGGTCGAGCGCGGGGTTGGCGAACGCCGCGAACCGGGCGATCTGGTAGTCGTCGAGCACCCCGAGCTTCCACACCGCCACGGCTCCGGCCGCGCCGACGCCGATCAGGCCGAGCACCCACCGGTTGGAGGCGCCCGAGGAGAGCAGCACGCCGAGCACGATCATCACCATGACCATGACGGAGCCGAGGTCCGGCATCAGCATGACGACCGCCATCGGGAGGGCGGCGAGTCCGAGGGCCTGGAGGACCGTCCGGTGGTCGGGATGGTCGCGGTCGCCCGCGTCGACGCGGGCCGAGAGCAGCATCGCCATGCCCAGGATGATCGTGATCTTCACGAACTCGGAGGGCTGGAGGGAGAAGCCGCCGCCGACGATGATCCAGGCGTGCGCCCCGTTGACCGTCGCGCCGAGCGGGGTGAGCACGAGCAGCACCAGGACGACGGAGATCCCGTACAGGATCGGGACCGCCGTGCGCAGGGTCCGGTGGCCGAGCCAGATCGTCCCCACCATCAGTCCCAGGCCGATGCCGGTGTTCAGCAGGTGCCGGAGGAGGAAGTAGTACGGGTCGCCCTGGTTCAGCTCGGTGCGGTTCCTGGTGGCGGAGTAGACCAGCGCGGTGCCGATCAGCGAGAGCGCGAGCGCCGACAGGAGTATCGGCCAGTCGAGCCGGCGCATCATCGAGTCGCGGGCCAGGAGCCGGGAGAGGGTGGAGCGCTCGGGACCGTACCCCGAGACGGAGAAGCCGTTGGTGCCGGCCATCGGGGGTCAGTCCCTCCTGCTGTAGGCGGAGCCGGGCAGCCCGGCCGCCAGCTCCTGTCCGGGTGGCACTTCCTTCTGCGGCTCGTACGGCTTGATCTCCGGAGCGTCGATCGAACCGTCGCCGCCGATCTTCGGCAGCCCCTTCTCCGGCTCGGGCAGCAGCGCCTTCTTCAGGTTCTGCTTGCCGTTGCTGTCGAGCCCGTAGATCGCGTCGTAGATCTTGCGGACGGCCGGGCCCGAGGCGCCGGAGCCCGTACCGCCCTGGGAGATCGTCATGACGATCGAGTAGTCCTTGGTGTACGTCGCGAACCAGGACGTCGTCTGCTTGCCGTAGACCTCGGCCGTACCGGTCTTGGCGTGCATCGGGATCTGCTTCTGCGGCCAGTTCTGGAAGCGCCAGGCGGCCGTTCCGCGGGTCGCCACTCCCGCCAGTGCCTGGTCTATCTGGTCGCGGGTTCGGTGGCTCATCGGCAGTTTGCCGTTGGTCTTCGGCTCGATCTCGGAGATGTGCTTGCCGTCGGCGCTGATGACGGCCTTGCCGACCTCGGGCGCGTGCAGTGTGCCGCCGTTGGAGATCGCCGCGTAGATCGACGCCATCTGGATCGGCGTGACGAGGGTGTCGCCCTGGCCGATGGAGTAGTTGACGGCGTCACCGGCGCGCATGAGGTTGCCTTCGAGGCAGTTCTCGTAGTTGAGCTGCTGGACGTAGTCGCCGCCCTTCTTGCCCGTCTTGCACCAGGAGTCCTTGTTGGCCTTCCAGAACCGCTGCTTCCACTGGCGGTCGGGGACCCGGCCGGTGACCTCGTTGGGCAGGTCGATGCCGGTCTCCTTGCCGAGACCGAACTCGTGGGCCGTCTTGTAGAACCAGTCCTGGGTGTCCTTGTTGCCCTTGAGGCCGCCGTCCTTCTTCCACTCGTTGTGGGCGAGCCCGTAGAAGACGGTGTCGCAGGAGACCTCCAGGGCGCGGCCCAGGCTGATCGGGCCGTAGTTCTCCGACTCGAAGTTCTTGAAGACCTGGCCGCCGATGGAGTACGAGCTGGTGCAGGGGTAGTGGCCGTTGAAGTCGTAGCCCGCCTTGACCGCGGCCGAGGTGGAGACGACCTTGAAGATCGAGCCCGGGGCCGCCTGGCCCTGGATCGCCCGGTTGAGCAGCGGGTAGTTCGACTTCTTGCCGGTGAGTTCGGCGTAGTCCTTGCCGGAGATGCCGCCGACCCAGGCGTTCGGGTCGTAGGCCGGGTTGGAGGCCATGGCGACGACGCGGCCGGTCTTGGCCTCCAGGACGACGACGGCGCCGGAGTCGGCCTTGTAGTTGGTTCCGGTGTTCTTGTCGTGCTCCTTGCGGGCCGCCTTCATCGCCTCGTTCAGCTCGTACTCGGCGACGGACTGCACGCGTGCGTCTATCGACGTGACGACGTTCGCTCCCGACTCGGCCTTGTCGCTCTCGGCGCGGCCGATGACACGGCCGAGGTTGTCGACCTCGTAGCGGGTGACGCCGGCCTTGCCGCGCAACTCCTTGTCGTACGTGCGCTCCAGGCCGGAGCGGCCGACCTGGTCGGAGCGGAGGTAGGGCGAGTCGGTGTTCTCGGCCTTCTTGATCTCGTCGTCGGTGACCGGGGAGAGGTAGCCGAGGACCTGCGCGGTGTTGGAGCCGCCGGGGCCCGCGTAGCGGCGCACGGCGGTCGGTTCGGCGGTGATGCCGGGGAAGTCCTCGCCGCGCTCGCGGATCTGCAGCGCCTGGCGGGGCGTGGCCTCGTCGGTGATCGGGATGGGCTGGTACGGCGAGCCGTTCCAGCAGGGCTGCGGCGTCTTGGCGTCGCAGAGCCGGACCTTCTCCTCGACGTCCTTGGGCTTCATCCCGAGGACGCCGGCGAGCTTGGTGAGGACGCCCTCGCCGTCGTCCTTCATCTTCATGAGGTCGGTGCGGGAGGCGGAGACGACGAGGCGGGTCTCGTTGTCCGCGATGGGCACGCCGCGGGCGTCCAGGATCGAGCCGCGCACGGCAGGGGTGACGACCTGCTGCACGTGATTGCCGGAGGCTTCCTTGGCGTACTCGTCGCCGTTGCGGATCTGGAGGTACCAGAGGCGGCCGCCGAGGGTCAGCAGGAGGGAGAGGACGAGGATCTGCAGGACGATGAGCCGGATCTGGACACGCGGCGTCCGGCCCGTCTCGGGGATGTTGGTCACGGTGGTGGGCTCCCCCTCTCAGTACGAGTACGAGTACGTGTACACCTGGAAGCTGTGCGTCGACCGCCGTGGGATCACAGGCGCTTGACCCCCTTGATGCGGCCGGCGCGGGCGGCGCGGGCCTTGGCGGTCTTCACGCGCAGTCCGCCGCGCTGGTTGCCGATGCGCAGGCCGGTGCCGGTGGAGAGCCATCCGGCGGAGACGTCGGCGGCCTTGGCGGAACCGCCCGCGTTCTCGGCCAGCGGGTCGTGGTCCGCGCGTCTGGCCAGCGCCATCACGCCGGGGACGACGAACGGTGCGAGCAGCAGGTCGTAGAGGGCGGCCGTGAAGAGCAGGCCGCCGAGGCCGACATGGCGGGCGGCGGTGTCACCGACGAGAGCGCCGACGCCCGCGTAGAGCAGGGTGGTGCCGACGGCGGCGGCGACGACCACGAGCATGGGGCCCGCGGCCGAACGCAGCCGTCCGTTCTCCGGCTTGGCGAGGCCGGCTAGGTAGCCGATGACGCAGAGCACCAGGGCGTAGCGGCCCGCGGCGTGGTCGGCGGGCGGGGCGAGGTCGGCGAGCAGCCCGGCCCCGAAGCCGACGAGGGCGCCGCCGACGTGCCCGTAGACCAGGGCGAGGCCGAGGACGGTCAGCAGGAGCAGGTCCGGTACGGCGCCCGGGAGTTGGAGTCGTGCCAGCACGCAGACCTGGATGACCAGGGCGACGACGACGAGGGTGGTGGAGAGCAGCATCCGGTTGAAGCGCATGGTTCTTGCTCCTCCTGACTACTGCTCGTAGCCGTTGTCGGCGGCGGCGCCCGCGGGCGCGGACGGGGTGGCGGTCACGGTGACGGTCGGGGCCGGCTTGGGCTTGGCGGGCTTGGCCGGCAGCACCGTGTCGCGCGGGTCGGTGCGCGGGGGCTGCACGACGACGCCGACGATGTCGAGCTTGGTGAACCCGACGTACGGCCGGACGTAGACCGTGCGGGTCAGGTCGCCGCCGGAGGGGTCGACGCGGACGACCGTGCCGACCGGGACGCCGGGGACGAAGGGCTTGTCGGCCTGGGAGCCGAAGGTGACGACGCGGTCGCCCTTCTTCACCTTGGCCTTGCCGTTGAGCAGCTGGACGCGGAGCGGGCGGTCGCCCTGGCCGGAGGTGAAGCCGAGCTCGTCGCTCTTCTCCATCCGGGTGCCGACGGTGAAGTCGGGGTCGTTGGCGAGCAGCACCGTCGCGGTGCCGGGGCCGACGGTGGTGACGCGGCCGACGAGCCCCTGTCCGTTCAGCACGGTCATGTCGCGCTTGAGTCCGTCGTTCGCGCCCGCGTCGATGGTGACGGTCCAGGAGAAGCCCTGGGCGGACCCTATGGCGATGACCTGGGCGCCCTTGATGCCGTACTGGCCGGCGCCGGCGGTCTTCAGCATGGTGTCGAGCTGGCGGATCTTGCTGCGGTTGCGGTCGTCGCTGCCGAGCTTGGCCTTCAGCGCCGCGTTCTCGCGTTCGAGCCGGCCGATGCGGTCGTGCCGGTTGCCGGAGTCGCGGACCGCGCCGACGGCGTTGCCGATGGGGTCGACGGCGCCGGAGACGCCGTTCTCCACCGGGCCGAAGACCTTCGCGGCGGCCTGGCGGGCACCGTCGACCGGTGAGTCCTCACCGCCGCGGATGTCCACCGTGATCAGTGCGAACGCGATGGCGATCAGCAGCACCAGGAGCAGCCGGCTCTCTCGTGTGTCCCTCACGTACGGCGGCCGTGCCTTCCTGAGTAGGAATAGGGGGGATTCTTCTGCCTTGCCTCTATATCAACGATCCGCCGCACGAAGTGGCAGCCACTCGTACGGCGGACGTCGTCATCCTGTCTCACCTGCGGGGCGAGGCGTCCAGCACCTGCTGGAGCGCCTCGAACTCCTCGACGCACTTCCCGGAGCCGAGCGCCACGCTGTCCAGCGGGTTCTCGGCGATGTGGATCGGCATGCCGGTCTCGCGGCGCAGCCGCTCGTCGAGGCCGCGCAGCAGGGCGCCGCCACCGGTCAGCACGATGCCGCGGTCCATGACGTCACCGGAGAGCTCCGGCGGGCACTTGTCGAGGGTGGTCTTGACCGCGTCCACGATCGCGTTGACCGGTTCCTCGATGGCCTTGCGGACCTCGGCGGCCGAGATGACCACGGTCTTCGGCAGGCCGGAGACGAGGTCGCGGCCGCGGATCTCGGTGTGCTCGTCGGAGTCGAGGTCGTAGGCGGAGCCGATCGTGATCTTGATCTGTTCGGCGGTCCGCTCACCGAGGAGGAGCGAGTACTCCTTCTTGATGTGCTGGATGATCGCGTTGTCCAGCTCGTCGCCCGCGACGCGGATCGACTGGGCCGTGACGATGCCGCCGAGCGAGATGACGGCGACCTCGGTGGTGCCGCCGCCGATGTCCACCACCATGTTGCCCGTGGCCTCGTGGACCGGGAGGCCGGAGCCGATGGCCGCGGCCATGGGCTCCTCGATGATGTGCACCTGGCGGGCACCGGCCTGCGAGGATGCCTCGATGACCGCGCGGCGCTCCACCCCGGTGATGCCGGAGGGCACGCAGACGACGACGCGGGGCCGGGCGAGGTAGCGCCGCTTGTGGATCTTCAGGATGAAGTAGCGGAGCATGCGCTCGGTGATCTCGAAGTCGGCGATCACGCCGTCCTTCAGCGGGCGCACCGCCACGATGTTGCCGGGCGTGCGCCCGATCATCTTCTTGGCTTCGGCGCCGACCGCGAGGATGCCACCGGTGTTGGTGTTGATCGCGACCACGGACGGCTCATTGAGCACGATCCCACGACCCCTGACGTACACCAGCGTGTTGGCGGTCCCGAGGTCGACAGCCATGTCACGGCCGATGAACGACATTGAGTTCCCCATCAGGATTCGTCTGGCCTTCCCAAGTGGAGCGTTTGATTGCTTGTCAGGTAGGCGAGAGGTGGACGCGTGTGGCGTGGAGGCTTCCATCGTAGTCTCGCCTGCACGATCACGGCGCGAGGGTCTTCGCCATTGTCAGCAGATGAACCCCCGCCCCGCTAATGGGGACGTGCCGACGGAGGGTTGCGTTCCCCCGATCGGGCCGCATATGCCAAAGAGCGGCCCAATTTCTCGGGCCGCTCCAGGTCAGTCCCGGCGGGCGACTGACACGGCGTCAGAAAGAAGATCCGGCGGGTCTCACCAGTCGAGACCGCGGCCGTCAGCCCAGGTCGGGGAAGAAGATCTTCAGCTCGCGCGCGGCGGACTCCTCCGAGTCCGAGGCGTGGATCAGGTTCTCCCGGACGATGACGCCGAGGTCGCCGCGGATCGAACCGGGCGCGGCGGCGATCGGGTCGGTCGGACCGGCCAACTGGCGGACCCCGTCGATCACCCGCTCCCCCTCGACGACCAGCGCGACGACCGGGCCCGAGGACATGAAGGCGACCAGCGGCTCGTAGAACGGCTTGCCCTGGTGCTCGCCGTAGTGCTGCTCCAGCGTCTCCTGGCTCAGGCTGCGCAGCTCCAGGGCGCTGATGGTCCAGCCGGCCTTGCGCTCGATACGGCCGATGATCTCGCCGATCAGGCCACGGCGGACTGCGTCGGGCTTGAGCAGGACGAGCGTGCGCTGGGTCATTCGGCTGGACTCCTTGTGCGGCCTGGTAATGAGGTGGGCCTGAGATTACAGGGGCCCCGCCGTGGCGCTGCCGGGAGGTTGCCGGGTGCGGGTCGAGGGTGGCTGGTCGCGCACTTCCCCGCGCCCCTGAAGGCATGCGCTGCGCGCAGCCTTCCCCGGGGAGGTCACGGCGAAGCCGTGTACCTCAGGGGCGCGGGGAACTGCGCGGCCAGCCACGACGACGGCGCGCGCGGCCACGCACAAGACTTACGCGGCGCTGGACTGCTCCGCCGCCCAGCGGGCCTTCGCCTCGTCGATCTTGCGGCCGAAGTGGATCGACGCCCACCACAGCGCCGCGAAGCACGCCCCCAGGAAGAACATCAGCGGCACCCAGAAACCGCTCACGATCAGCACGGCCTGCAACACCCAGCCCAGCTGGACACCGCCCGGCCGGGACAGCATGCCGCAGAGCACCACGGTGAGCAGCATGGCGACGCCGCACACCGTCCACACCAGGGCGCCGGAGAGATCCGGGTCCTTCATCGCCACGAGCCCGGCGAAGCCGATGACGAAGAACTCACCGATCAGGGTCGAGGAACACAACGTACGCACAGCGGATCAGCCCTTCCCCAGCAACAGCCTGGCCTCGCCGACCGTGATCACGGACCCGGTGACGAGCACTCCCCCGCCCGCGAACTCGCCCTCTTCCTCGGCGAGCGTGATCGCGGCCTCCAGCGCGTCGTCGAGCCGCGGCTCGACCTGCACCCGCTCGTCCCCGAAGACCTCCACCGCGACGGCCGCGAGGTCGTCGGCGTCCATCGCCCGGTGGCTGGAGTTCTGCGTGACGACGATCTCCGCGAAGATCGGTTCGAAGGCTTCGAGCAGCCCCCGCACGTTCTTGTCGGCGCTCGCGCCGACCACACCGATGAGCCGGCTGAAGTCGAAGACCTCGCTGACCGCCTCGGCGGTGACCCGCGCGCCCGCCGGGTTGTGCGCCGCGTCCAGGACGACGGTGGGCGAGCGGCGCACGACCTCGAGGCGGCCCGGCGAGGTGACCGCGGCGAACGCCGTGCGGATCGTGTCGATGTCCAGCGGGCGCGCCTGCTGCGAGCCGATGCCGAAGAACGCCTCCACGGCGGCGAGCGCCACCGCCGCGTTGTGCGCCTGGTGCGCGCCGTGCAGCGGCAGGAAGACCTCCTCGTACTCGCCGCCGAGCCCGCGCAACGTCACGAGCTGCCCGCCGACGGCGACCTGGCGCGCCACGACCCCGAACTCCAGGCCCTCGCGCGCGACCGTCGCGTCCCGCTCCACGGCCTTCTTGAGGATCACCTGCGCCGCGTCCACCGGCTGCTGCGCCATGATCACGGTCGCGTCCTGCTTGATGATCCCGGACTTCTCACCCGCGATCTCACCGGGTGTGGAGCCGAGCCGGTCGGTGTGGTCGAGGTCGATGGGGGTGATGACGGCGACCGATCCGTCGATCACGTTCGTCGCGTCCCAGCTGCCGCCCATGCCGACCTCGACGACCGCGACGTCCACCGGCGCGTCGGCGAAGGCCGCGTAGGCCATCCCGGTCAGCACCTCGAAGAAGGAGAGCCGGTACTCCTGCTGGGCGTCGACCATGTCGACGTAGGGCTTGATGTCCTCGAACGTCTCGATGAAGCGCTCGTGGGTGATCGGGGCGCCGTCGAGGCTGATGCGCTCGGTGACCGACTGCACGTGCGGCGACGTGTACCGGCCGGTGCGCAGGTCGAAGGCGCCGAGGAGGGCCTCGATCATGCGGGCCGTGGACGTCTTGCCGTTCGTCCCCGTGATGTGGATCGAGGGGTACGCGCGCTGCGGCTCGCCCAGCACATCCATCAGGGCGGCGATGCGGCTGACGGACGGCTCCAGCTTCGTCTCGCCCCAGCGCGTGGCGAGGTCGGCCTCCACCGCGCGCAGCGCCTTCTCCACCTCCGGGTCCTGCGGGCGCGCGGGGATCTCGTCCCCCGCCGGCGCGCCGCCCCGGGTACGCAGGGTCCGGCTGCCCGCCTCGATCACCGCGAGGTCGGGGTCGCGCTCGGTCTCGGCGCCCACGATCTCCTCGAAGGCGTCGGAGTCGGGGTGGCCGGCGGGCTCGTCGTCGCTGCTGTCGCGCGGAGGGAGGTCACTCACGCCCGCCAGTCTACGGAGGAGCGCCGACAGCGCGGACGACGCCACCCGTGGCGCCGGGTCAGGACGTAAGACCTGTCCGTTTCAGGACCTTGGTCCCGCCGGATCGCCGCGACAGGCGGCAAACTTGGCGATCATGGACATCGGCATCGATCTCGGCACCGCCAACACTCTGCTCTACGTACGCGGTCAGGGCATCGTGCTGAACGAACCCTCCGTCGTCGCCGTCAAGGAAGGCGGCCGCGGTGTGCTCGCCGTCGGCAGCGAGGCGAAGGAGACCATCGGCCGCACCCCCGGCTCGATCACCGCGATCCGGCCGCTGCGCGGCGGCGTCATCAGCGACTACGAGGCGGCCGAGGAGATGATCCGGCACTTCGTGCGCAAGGCCGTGCCCGGCCGGCGCCCGCGCACCCGCATGGTCGTCTGCGTGCCCAGCGGGGTCACGCCCGTGGAGCGGCGGGCCATCGTGCACGCCGCCCAGCGCTCGGGGGCGCGGGCCGTCCACCTGATCGAGGAGCCGATGGCCGCGGCGATCGGCGCCGGGCTCCCGGTGGGCGAACCGCGCGGGTCGATGGTCGTGGACATCGGCGGCGGCACGACGGAGGTCGCCGTCATCTCGCTCGGCGGCGTGGTCACCGCCCGGTCGCTGCGGGTCGGCGGGGACCGGCTCGACGAGGCCGTCACCGACCACGTACGCAAGGAGCACGGGCTGCTCATCGGGGAGCGGACCGCGGAGGACGTCAAGGTCGCGATCGGCTCCGCGTGGCCCGTCCCCGGCGAGGAGGCCTTCGAGCTGCGGGCGTTCACCGTGCGGGGGCGCGAGAAGGTCGCGGGGCTGCCCAAGACGGTCGAGCTGACCGTACAAGAGGTGCGCGCCGCGCTCGACGAGCCGGTGGAGGCGATCGTCACGGCCGTGAAGGCGACCCTGGAGGAGTGCCCGCCGGAGCTGTCCGGGGACGTCATGGAGCACGGCATCGTGCTGACGGGCGGCGGCGCCCTGCTGCCCGGCCTGGACCTGCGGCTGACCTCCGCCACCGGCATCCCGGTCTTCGTCGCTGAGGACCCGCTGCACAGCGTGGCCCTGGGGTGTGGCAAGTGCGTGGACGACTTCGACGAGTTGCAGCGAGTGATGAGCGCGGCGTAGCGGGCCGCCCGCCCCAGGTCCATCTGCCGTAATGCGCGCCGCCGCACGGCGCGGTGAGCGGCCCGGCCCGTGCCCGCGGTGTACCCCTCGCACCATGTGGTACGCACATCGACCCGGCCGCCGCGCACGGCAGATCATCGGTGACGGCGCGGCCTTGCTGTGGATCGCCCTGTGGGCGGGGACCGCGGTGACCGCCCACCGGCTCGTCCTCGCGGCCCGGCCCGCCCCGCACGAACGGGCCGGGCTGCCGCTGCTCGGGCCGCGGATGACCGGCACCCTGCACGACGCCGGGGGCCGGCTCGCCGACGCCGCGCCCGCCGGTCCGGCGCCCGTGCAGAGCCTCGCCGTGCTCGTGGCCGTCGCCCTGTTCGCCGTCCCGGTCGGACTGTTGTGCGCCCTGTGGCTGCCGCGCCGCCTGCGCTGGACGCGGCAGGCCGCCGCCGCCCGCGAACTCGCCGCCACCGAGGACGGACGCGAACTCCTCGCCCTGCGCGCCCTGGTCCGGCCCCTCGACGAACTCGCCCGCTTCACCGACGCGGGGCCCGGCCGGCTCGCGGAGGGCTGGCGGGAGGCCGACCCGGCGGTCCTGGACGCGCTGGCCGACGTCGAGCTGCGCCGTCTGGGCCTCAGCTGGCCCTGACCGGGGACTGCCACGCGGGAGGGCCCCGGAACCGACCGGTTCCGGGGCCCTCCTGTACGCGGCGCCGCGGCTCAGGCCTGCGGCAGCCGCTCCAGCTGCGCCTGGATGCGGGCGATGTCCTCGTCCGCCTTGACGAGGCGGGCCTTGATGCCCGTGACGACGTGCTCCGGGGCCTTGCCGAGGAACTTCTCGTTGCCCAGCTTCCCCTCGGCCTGCGCCTTGTCCTTCTCGGCGGCGGCGAGGTCCTTGGCGAGCCGCTTGCGCTCGGCCGCCACGTCGATCGCGCCGGACAGGTCGAGCGCCACCTCGGCGCCGGCCACCGGCAGCGTCGCCGTCGCCTGGAACTCCTCGCCTTCCGGCTGGAGCTTGAGCAGCTGGCGGATGGCGGCCTCGTGCGGGGCGAGCGCGGTGCCGTCGAGCGTGAGCCGCGCCGGGACGCGCTGGCCCGCCTTCAGCCCCTGCTCGCCCTTGAAGCGGCGGACCTCGGTGACGACCTGCTTCAGCGTCTCGATCTCCCGCTCCGCCGCGTCGTCCCGGAAGCCACTGTCCTTGGGCCAGTCCGCGACGACGACCGAGTCGCCGCCGGTCAGCGTGGTCCACAGCGCCTCGGTGACGAACGGCACGATCGGGTGGAGCAGCCGCAGCGTCACGTCCAGGACCTCACCGAGGACCCGGCCCGACACCTTCGCCGGCTCGCCGCCCGCCATGAACGTCGTCTTCGACAGCTCGACGTACCAGTCGAAGACCTCGTCCCACGCGTAGTGGAAGAGCGCGTCGGAGACCTTGGCGAACTGGAAGTCGTCGTAGAACGCGTCGACCTCGGCGACCGTCTTGTTGAGCCGGGAGAGGATCCACCGGTCGGTGGCGGTCATCTGCCCGGGCTCCGGCAGCGGGCCCTCGACGGTCGCGCCGTTCATCAGCGCGAAGCGCGTCGCGTTCCAGATCTTGTTCGCGAAGTTCCGCGAGGCCTGGACCCAGTCCTCACCGATCGGCACGTCCGCACCGGGGTTGGCGCCGCGGGCGAGCGTGAAGCGGACCGCGTCCGAGCCGTACGCGTCCATCCACTCGATCGGGTCCACCGCGTTCGGGTTCGACTTCGACATCTTCTTGCCGAACTCGTCGCGGACCAGACCGGTCAGGGCGACCGTCTTGAACGGGACCTGGTCCTCCATCGCGTACAGACCGAACATCATCATCCGCACGACCCAGAAGAAGATGATGTCGTGCCCGGTGAGGAGCACATCCGTCGGATAGAACTTCGCGAGGTCCTCGGTCTCCTCGGGCCAGCCGAGCGTGGAGAACGGCCACAGGCCCGACGAGAACCACGTGTCGAGGACGTCCTCGTCCTGCGTCCACCCCTCGGCCTCGGTGCCCGGCGCCTGCTCGTCGGGGCCGACGCAGACGACCTCGCCGTCCGGGCCGTACCAGACGGGGATGCGGTGGCCCCACCACAACTGGCGCGAGATGCACCAGTCGTTGAGGTTGTCGACCCAGTCGAAGTACCGCTTCTCCATGTCCTTCGGGTGGAGCGCGACGCGCCCGTCGCGGACCGCGTCACCGGCGGCCTTCGCGAGCGTGTCGACCTTGACCCACCACTGGAGCGACAGGCGCGGCTCGATCGTGGTCTTGCAGCGCGAGCAGTGCCCGACGGAGTGCACGTACGGGCGCTTCTCGGCCACGATGCGGCCCTGCTCGCGCAGCGCGGCGACGATCGCGGAGCGCGCCTCGAAGCGGTCCAGCCCCTCGAACGGGCCGGGCACGGTGATGACCGCCCGCTCGTCCATGACCGTCAGCGTCTCAAGGTCGTGGCGCTGGCCGATCGCGAAGTCGTTCGGGTCGTGCGCCGGGGTCACCTTCACGGCGCCGGTCCCGAACTCCGGGTCCACGTGCGCGTCCGCGACCACGGGAATCGTCCGGTCGGTCAGCGGCAGCTTGATCCGCTTGCCGATGAGGTGCGCGTACCGCTCGTCCTCGGGGTGCACGGCGACGGCGGTGTCACCGAGCATCGTCTCGACGCGGGTGGTGGCGACGACGACCGTCTCGTCGCCCTCGCCGTACTTCAGGGAGACCAGCTCGCCGTCGTCGTCCTGATAGTCGACCTCGATGTCCGAGATCGCGGTCAGACACCGCGGGCACCAGTTGATGATGCGCTCGGCGCGGTAGATCAGGCCGTCGTCGTACAGGTCCTTGAAGATCTTCTGGACGGCGCGGGAGAGCCCCTCGTCCATGGTGAACCGCTCGCGCGTCCAGTCGAGTCCGGCGCCGAGCCGCTTGAGCTGGCCCAGGATCCGGCCGCCGTACTCGCTCTTCCACTGCCACGTCTTCTCGACGAAGGCCGCCCGGCCGATGTCGTGGCGCGACTTGCCCTCCTCGGCGAGCTGCTGCTCCACCTTGTTCTGCGTCGCGATGCCCGCGTGGTCCATGCCGGGCAGCCACAGGGTCTCGTACCCCTGCATGCGCTTGCGGCGGGTGAGGGCGTCCATCAGCGTGACCTGGAACGCGTGGCCGAGGTGGAGGGCGCCCGTCACGTTCGGCGGCGGGATGACGATCGAGTACGGCTCCTTCTCGCTCGTGGCGTCGGCGGTGAAGTAGCCGCGCTCCACCCAGCGCTCGTACAGCGCCCCCTCTACCTCGGCCGGCGCGTACTGGGTCGGCAGTTCGGAGGTGGGCGCTGGGTTCTGCTGCTGAGAGTTCTCGGTCACGGGGTCAGTTTAGAGGGGTCACAAGCTCGTACTGAAACCGAATCCGCGGGACCGAACCGCACGCGCGTACGTCAGGATGTCGGGAGCACATAAACCTCGGGGAGGAACCCAAGCAATGAGCCACAACCAGCCGGGCCCTTACGGAGGCCAGCCGCAGCAGCCGCAGCAACCCGGCCCCTACGGCCAGCAGCCGCAGCCGGGTCCGTACGGGCAGCAGCCCCAGGCCCCGCAGCCCGGCTACGGGTACCCGCAGCAGGCTCCGCAGCCGGGCTACGGCTACCCGCAGCAGGCTCTGCCCGGGGTTCCGCCCCAGCAGCCCTACAGCCAGCCGCAGCAGCCGGGCCCCTACGGGCAGCAGCCCCAGGCCCCGTACGGCCAGTACCCGCCGGGTCCGCCGCAGGCCGGCGGCAAGAAGAAGACGGGCCTGATCATCGCGGGGGTCGCCGTGGTGGCGGCGATCGGCGTGGGTGCGTACCTCCTCTTCGGCACGAGCGGCGGCAGCGTGTCGGTCGCCGACGACGGCGCGCACAAGCTGACCACCCCGGCGACGGTGCTGGGTGAGTTCAAGAAGGGCACCTCCGACTCGGGCGGCTTCGACGAGAGCGACATGAAGGACGCCGAGAAGGACGGCCTCAAGAACGGCAAGTCCGTCGGCGCCAACTACTCGGTTCAGGACACCTCGAACCCGCTGGCCGGCAAGGCGCTGAACTTCGCGGGCGCCTACGGCGAGATCGACGACCCGGACAAGCTCGTCGACGGCATGTTCTCCCAGGGCGCTCTGGAGATGGCCAAGAGCGACGACAGCGACAAGAGCAAGAGCAAGAGCACGCTCCTCGACAGCCCCACCGACTTCAGCACGGACGACTTCATCCTGAAGTGCCAGGAGATGAAGGTGGAGCCCACGGACCCCTCCTCCACCGAGAAGGGCCCGAAGGTCATCTACATGCCGGTGTGCATCTGGGGTGACCACAGCACCGTCGCGGTGGTCGCCGTGGTCGAGGTCGCGGACATGATGTCCGGCAAGAGGCCGGACCTGAAGGCCGCTTCGCAGACCACCACGAAGTTCCGCACCGAGGTCCGCGTCAAGGCCTGACGGCCCTCACAGCACAGCGGAGGGGCCCGGTCGGATCACCGACCGGGCCCCTCCGCCGTATCGCCTGCCGAACCGCTACGCGGACTTCTGCTCACCCGCGCCCGGCCCCCGCACCTCGCGCGGGATGAGCGTCGGGTTCACGTTCGAGTGGACGGCCTCCGCCGTGATGACGACGCGGGCCACGTCCTTGCGGGACGGCACCTCGTACATCACCGACTGGAGGACTTCCTCCATGATGGCGCGCAGGCCGCGCGCGCCGGTGCGGCGCAGGATCGCCTGGTCGGCGATGGCCTCCAGGGCCTCGCGCTCGAAGTCCAGCTCCACCCCGTCGAGTTCGAAGAGGCGCTGGTACTGCTTGACCAGGGCGTTGCGCGGCTCGACGAGGATCTGGAGCAGCGCCTCGCGGTCGAGGTTGTGGACCGACGTGATGACCGGGAGGCGGCCGATGAACTCGGGGATCATCCCGAACTTCACCAGGTCCTCCGGCATGACCTCCTGGAACTGGTCCTTCTCCTCCAGCTCGCGCTTGGAGTGGATCGTCGCGCCGAAGCCGATGCCCTTGGCGCCGGCCCGCGACTCGATGATCTTCTCCAGACCGGCGAAGGCGCCGCCCACGATGAACAGCACGTTCGTCGTGTCGATCTGGATGAACTCCTGGTGCGGGTGCTTGCGGCCGCCCTGCGGAGGGACCGAGGCCGTGGTGCCTTCGAGGATCTTCAGCAGCGCCTGCTGGACGCCCTCGCCGCTGACGTCACGCGTGATCGACGGGTTCTCCGACTTGCGGGCCACCTTGTCGATCTCGTCGATGTAGATGATGCCCGTCTCGGCCTTCTTGACGTCGTAGTCGGCGGCCTGGATGAGCTTGAGCAGGATGTTCTCGACGTCCTCGCCGACATAGCCGGCCTCGGTGAGCGCGGTGGCGTCGGCGATGGCGAACGGCACGTTCAGCATCCGGGCCAGCGTCTGCGCCAGGAGCGTCTTGCCCGAGCCGGTCGGGCCGAGGAGCAGGATGTTGGACTTCGCGAGTTCGATCGCGTCGTCGCGGCCCGCCGCCCCGCCGTTCTCCCCGGCCTGGACGCGCTTGTAGTGGTTGTAGACCGCCACGGAGAGCGCCTTCTTGGCGGCCTCCTGGCCTACGACGTAGCCCTCGAGGAACTCGTAGATCTCGCGCGGCTTGGGCAGTTCCTCCCAGCGCACTTCGCTCGTCTCCGCGAGCTCTTCCTCGATGATCTCGTTGCAGAGGTCGATGCACTCGTCGCAGATGTATACACCGGGGCCTGCGATGAGCTTCTTGACCTGCTTCTGGCTCTTTCCGCAGAACGAGCACTTGAGCAGATCGCCGCCGTCACCGATGCGTGCCACGAGGTGCTTCCCCTTCGCCTGGGAGACGCCACGTTCAGCGGCTCCTGGTGCCTGTATCCGACGGTACCTTGCCGGGCCCCCCGTTCGGGCCCCCCTTGGCACGGTTCACTTCGAACGAGCGTCCCCGACGGGTCGAGGAGCCGCGAACGCCCGGGTGAACCGTGCCGGGGAGTGGCAGACGATACAACGCCTTGTCAGGCGATTGCGTCGTTGTTCATCTTGCGGGTCGAGATGATCTGGTCGACCAGGCCGTACGCGAGCGCGTCCTCGGCCGTGAGGATCTTGTCACGCTCGATGTCCTCGCTGATCTTCTCCAGCGGGGTCGTCGAGTGCTTGGCCAGCATCTCCTCCAGCTGCGTCCGCATCCGGAGGATCTCGTTGGCCGCGATCTCCAGGTCGGAGAGCTGCTCGCGGCCGGTGCCGCCGGAGGGCTGGTGGATCAGCACGCGCGCGTTGGGCAGGGCCATGCGCTTGCCGGGGGTGCCGGCGGCGAGCAGGACCGCGGCGGCGGAGGCCGCCTGGCCCATGCAGACCGTCTGGATGTCCGGCTTCACGAACTGCATCGTGTCGTAGATGGCCGTGAGGGCCGTGAACGAGCCACCGGGGCTGTTGATGTAGATGGAGATGTCGCGGTCCGGGTCCATCGACTCCAGGCACAGCAGCTGCGCCATGACGTCGTTGGCGGACGCGTCGTCGATCTGCACGCCGAGGAAGATCACGCGCTCCTCGAAGAGCTTCGCGTACGGGTCGTACTCACGCACGCCCTGCGAGGTGCGCTCGACGAAGCGCGGGATCACGTAGCGGTTGTCGACCTGCGGGCCCGTGTAGAGGCCGCTGCCGGGGATGTTGTTCATGGGGTCCGTGTTCCGTCCTGGTGAGGGAGGCAGTGGGCGAGGGGGCCGGAGCCGTGCCGGTGCGCGACCGGTCAGGCGCCTGTGCCGCCGCCGCCCGGAACACCCGTAGCGGCAGAGATGATCTCGTCGATGAGGCCGTACTCCTTGGCCTCCTCGGCGGTGTACCAGCGGTCGCGGTCACCGTCACGGATGATCGTCTCGATGGTCTGGCCGGAGTGCTCGGCCGTGATCCTCGCCATGCGGTGCTTCGTACGCAGCAGGTACTCCGCCTGGATCTTGACGTCGGAGGCCGTACCGCCGATACCCGCGGAGCCCTGGTGCATCAGGATGTCGGTGTTCGGCAGGGCGAAGCGCTTGCCCGCCGTGCCGCCGGTGAGCAGGAACTGGCCCATCGAGGCCGCCATACCCATGCCGATGGTGATGACATCGTTCGGGATGTACTGCATGGTGTCGTAGATCGCCATGCCGGCGGTCACCGAGCCACCGGGGCTGTTGATGTAGAGGTAGATGTCCTTGTCCGGGTCGGCGGCAAGGAGCAGCATCTGCGCGGTGATCTTGTTGGCGATGTCATCGTCGACCTGCTGGCCGAGGAAAATGATCCGCTCGCCGAGCAGCCGGTTGTAGACATGGTCGCCGAGGCCACCACCGATGGACGGCTCGCCGGCGGCGGAAGGCATCAGATTCGTCACGTATCCACCTGCTCGTCTCTGACGGCCACGTGCCGTCTTGCGTCTCTTACTGAGGCCGGGGCCCTCGCTCGGAGACTCCCCTGCCCTCGTATTCATGGACCCTAACGCGCGGGTCCCTCCGGGGAATCCCGCGAAGTGAGCTGTTCGCTGTGAGCGCAGGGTGTGCGTGCCTCATGAGGTCCTACGGCGACCGCGGCCTGTACGTGGCTGGTCGCGCAGTTCCCCGCGCCTCTGGGCGGGGCACGAAGGCCCCCGGGACCTCGGTCCCGGGGGCCTTCGCTCAAGCCTCGCGGAGATCAGGCCTCCGTGGACTCCTTGGACTCAGCGGTCTCCGTGGACTCGGCGGACTCCGCCGCCTGCTCCTCGGCGGCAGCGTCCTCGTCGTCCTCCAGGTCGACGACCTCGCCGTTCGTGTCCTTGACCGTGGCGGCCTCGACGACGACGGCCAGCGCCTTGCCGCGGGCGACCTCGCCGACCAGCATCGGGACCTGGCCGCCTTCGACGACGGCCTGGGCGAACTGGTCGGGCGACATGTTGGAGGAAGCGGCGCGGCGCATGAGGTGCTCGGTGAGCTCCTCCTGGCTGACGTTCAGCTTCTCCTTGTTGACGAGCTCGTCGAGGACGAACTGCGTCTTGATGCCCTTGACCGCCTGCTCGCGGGTCTCGGCGTCGAACTCCTCGACCGTCTTGCCCTGGATCTCCAGGTACTTCGCGATGTCGAGGCCCATCTGGCCGAGCTGGTGGTGCTCGAGGTTGTGCTTGCGGGTCTGGACCTCGTCCTCGAGCAGCTTCTCGGGAACGGGGACCTCGACCAGCTCGAGCAGCTTCTCCAGGACGCGCTCCTGCGCCTGGGTCGCCTGGTCGTACTGCTTCATGTTCTCGAGGCGCTTGCGGCTGTCGGCCTTCAGCTCGTCGAGGGTGTCGAACTCGGAGGCGAGCTGGGCGAACTCGTCGTCCAGGGCCGGGAGTTCACGGGCGGCGACCTGGGTGACCTTGACGGTGACCTCGGCCTCCTTGCCCTCGGCGCTGCCGCCCTTCAGCTCGGAGGTGAAGGTGGCCTCGGCCCCGGCCTCCAGGCCCTTGACGGCCTCGTCGATGCCGTCGAGGAGCTCGCCCGAGCCGATGGTGTACGAGACACCGGACGCGACGCCGTCCTCCAGGACCTCGCCGTCGACCTTGGCCTCCAGGTCGATCGTCACGACGTCGCCGTCCTCGGCGGCCCGCTCGACCGGGGAGGTCGAGGCGAAGCGCTCCTGGAGCTGCGCGACGGACTTCTCGACGTCCTCGTCGGTGACCTCGACGGCGTCGACCTCGACCTCGATCCCGGAGTAGTCCGGGATCTCGATGGCCGGGCGGATGTCGACCTCGGCGGTGAAGTTCAGCGTCTCGCCGTCCTTCAGCTCCGTGATGTCGACCTCGGGCTGGCCCAGGACGTTGAGCTCCGCCTCGTTGACCGCGTCCGTGTAGAACTTCGGGAGGGCGTCGTTGACGGCCTCCTCCAGAACCGCACCGCGGCCGAACCGCTGGTCGATGATGCGGGCGGGGATCTTGCCCTTGCGGAAGCCCTTCACCGTGACCTGCTGGTTGATCTTCTTGTACGCCGCGTCGAGGCTGTCCTTGAGCTCCTCGAAGGGCACCTCAATGCTGAGCCGAACCCGGGTCGGGTTCAGGGTCTCGACGGCGCTCTTCACGGTTCGGTCTCCTTGGGGGCTGACTTTAGGGATCGTGCCCGGCTTAAGAGACACACGGGCATGCAGCTTGCATAGTAACGGCACGCCGGGACACACCCACAATGCGATCTTGGGGGCCGGTCCGGCGGTGACGCCCGTGGAGGGTCCGCGGTCGTCGTGTCGCCGCGGCAACGCTGGTCGGGGTGGCGGGATTTGAACCCACGGCCTTCCGCTCCCAAAGCGGACGCGCTACCAAGCTGCGCCACACCCCGTCGGTGCGACACGTAGGGTACATGCCCGCAGGCGGCGCGGCTCCCGCATTGCGGGGGCGCATCGGGGGCGCGCGGCGGACGGTGACCAGGGGTGTGCGAGCGGGGCCCGGAACCCGCTACGATGCCTTCCGTGCCGCGGTCGGTGACCTGGGGCGCAAGCTGTGCGGGCGTAGCTCAATGGTAGAGCACTAGTCTTCCAAACTAGCTACGCGGGTTCGATTCCCGTCGCCCGCTCTTCGAAGGCCTCCGGCCCGGTTCCGCCACGGCGGGACCGGGCCGGGGGCTTTTTCACGCCCCCGGCCGGTGCGCGTCCGCCGGTGCCTCAGAAATTTATCGCGCTGATGCTGCTCGCGACGGAGTTGAGGAAGTTGTTGATGGCAGGGGCCATTCCGGTCGACGCCAGGAAGAAGCCGAAGAGCACCGCCACGATGGCGGGCCCCGCCTTCAGCGAGCCGCCGCGCATGAGCACCACGAGGACGATCGCCAACAACAGCACCACTGACAGCGAAATGGCCACACTGATCACACCCTAGGTCGGTCCGCTCTCCCGGCCCGGGGGGCACAGCCCCGCACACCCCCCGCCAGAACCATCGTGCCACCAACACGGCCCCGTCATGCGGCCTGTGACGCATCGTCGGCCACACGCGTGCGGGGGCGCGCGGGCCCGGCAGCCTTGGGGCGCATGCGGCGAGCGGGCCGGCCGGGCTCCCGCGGGGGGCGCCGGGGCGCGGAATTCGGCTTGATCGTTTCGCTCACCGCACATGCGGCCCACACATGCCCGCCGCATGCCACCCATGGTTTTCCCGCAATTCCATCGCGGTGCGTCCACGGAAATGGGGCGGGTCCCGGCGGCTGAATTCCCGCCCCCTTATCCGCGCTTCTTCCCGCAGGGACTTTTGCGACTATTCAGACAATCACCCGGAGTCGTTCAGGGGCGTTATGCGATGTTTAAGGGGGATGAGCGGTGCGATAGCGGACAGTTCGGCCGCGGGCCGATGGTTTCGCGCCGACAGGCGGACTTCGGCGAATCCGGGGTAGGCGGGGTCGATAAGGAGGATTCGCGTTGAGAGTTTCACGAATTCGCTCGGGCGCCACTAGGGTGCCTCAGATGTTCCACACTGCCATGATCCCCACCGGTGCGGTGCGGTCCCGGATCGTCTCCCCGAGTCCCCGGTGGGCGGGCCTGTGACCCACTCCCTGCATCCGTACGGTTCGCACCGCTCCCCGCTCCCCGAGGCCGCCCCCGCCGCCGCCCCCGCGTCCCCGCCGTCCGCCGCACCGGCCACCGCTCCGAGCGCCGCTCCGGCCGCCGCCGCCGGAGGGAAGCAGCGGGACGCCTTCTTCGACAACGCCAAGTACCTGGCCATCGTCTTCGTCGCGATGGGCCACTGCTGGGAACCGCTCACCGACGGCAGCCGTACCGCCGAAGCGCTGTACATGTTCGTCTACACGTTCCACATGCCGGCGTTCATCCTCGTCTCCGGCTACTTCTCCCGCAGCTTCGACATGCGGCCGGACCGGCTGCGGCGCCTGATCACCGGGGTCGCCGTGCCGTACATCCTCTTCGAGGTCGCCTACACGCTCTTCAAGCGGACCGCGGGCGACGACCCGGACTACCCGTTCAGCCTGCTCGACCCCTGGTTCCTCACCTGGTTCCTGGTGGCGCTCTTCGTGTGGCGGCTGACCACTCCCCTGTGGAAGGTCATCCGCTGGCCGGTCCCGGTGGCCCTCGCGATCGCCGTGCTCGCCTCGGTCTCGCCCGACATCGGTGACGACCTGGACCTCCAGCGCGTGCTGCAGTTCCTGCCCTTCTTCGTCCTCGGCCTCTTCCTGAAGCCGGTCCACTTCCAGCTGGTGCGGCGGCGCGAGGTGCGGATCCTGTCCGTGCCGGTCGTGGCGGCCGCGCTCGCCCTTGCCTACTGGGCGGCGCCGCGGATGACGTCCGCGTGGTTCTACCACCGTGACAGCGCGCAGGAGCTGGGCGCGCCGTGGTGGGCCGGTGTCGTCATGACGCTCGCCCTGCTCGGCTGTTCGCTGGTGCTCACGGCGTGCTTCTTCGCGTGGGTGCCGCGCCGCAGGATGTGGTTCACGGTGCTCGGGGCCGGGACCCTCTACGGCTATCTGCTGCACGGGTTCCTGGCGAAGGGGTCCCGGTTCTGGGGATGGTTCGATGCGGGCTGGGTGCATGAGCCGTACGGGGAGGTCGCCGTCACCGTCGTTGCCGCGGCGGTCGTCACCGTGCTGTGTACGCCGCCGGTGCGGCGCGTCTTCCGCTTCGCCATGGAGCCGAAGATGGAGTGGGCCTTCAAGAAGGATGCCGCGCGGTTGGCCCGGGCGCGTCATCAGGGCTAGGCGCTCGCCGCGTACTTCTGGGTCAGCCGCCCGGCCGCTCGTTCGGTCGGCTGACCGGCGTCGTGGCTGGTCGCGCAGTTCCCCGCGCCCCTGAAAAGACTTCGTCCGCGCCGCCATCGTGGTTGCTCGCGCAGTTCCCCGCGCCCCTGAGGCATGCGGCTTCGCCGCTGCCCCATGGGGCGCCTTGCTGAGATGGCGCACGCAGTGCGCATCTCAGGGGCGCGGGGAACTGCGCGACCAGCCACGACGGCGCGTCAGCCGGCGAACTGCCTTTGAGGGGCGCGGGGAACTGCGCGACCAGCCACGACGGGGCGCGGCCGACCGACTGCCCAGGGGCGCGGGGAACTGCCGAGACGCCCCGCCGGGGCGCGGGGCAACTGACTGGGTCGGCCCCCGGAGCGCCGGGTTACGCGTCTCGGCAGATCAAGAGGAGCGCCCTGTCGTCGTTGACGTCCTTGGCCACCGCTTCGATGAGGTGCCACGCCGCCCCGTGGAAGCCCCCGGAGACATACCGGTCCGCCTCACCCGTGAGGCGGTCGATGCCCTCCGTGATGTCCCGCTCGGAGGTCTCCACCAGACCGTCGGTGAAGAGCATCAGGACATCGCCGGGGCGCAGCGTCCCCTTCGTCGCGTCGAACTCGGCGAGGTCGTAGACCCCGAGGAGCGGCCCTTCCGCCGCCTTCTCCTCCCAGCGCCCCGTGCCGGCGCTGAGCTGGAGGCCCGGCGGGTGCCCGGCGGAGTACAGCTCGTAGTCCCCGGACTCCAGGTCGAGGACGAGGTGGATCGAGGTGGCGAAGCCCTCGTCCCAGTCCTGGCGCAGGAGGTAGCCGTTGGCGGCCGGGAGGAAGGCGTGCGGCGGCAGCGAGCCGAGCAGCCCGCTGAAGGCGCCGGCCAGGAGCAGCGCGCGGGAGGCCGCGTCCATGCCCTTGCCGGAGACGTCGGTGAGGACGACCTCCAGGGTGCGGCCGTTGTTCGTACGGGCCGCGACCACGAAGTCGCCGGAGAAGGACTGTCCGCCGGCCGGCCGCAGCGCCATCTCGCGGTGCCAGCCCTGCGGCAGCTTCGGCAGCCGGCTCTGGGTGCGGATGCGCTCGCGCAGGTCGAAGAGCATCGTGCCGCCGCGCCGCCAGGGCACTCCGACGCGGCTGCGGAACTGCGCTATGAGCAGCCCGAAGAAGCCGCAGGCGGCGACCGTCAGGACGGTGCCGGGGGTGACCCCGGCCGCCCGCTGCGAGTACGGGCCCAGCTGGACGGACTCGACGATCAGCGCCGCCGCGGCGGCCGCGTACAGGCCGAGCAGGCTGGCCGGGCGCAGCACCAGGCCGCCCGCGACGATCGGCAGCACGAGGACGGTCGGCGTGCACCAGACCGGGTCGAGGATGGTGAAACAGGTGATCAGCGGGATGGTGAGCATCAGCGCGGCGAGCGCGATCCAGTCCGAGCCGTCGCCCCGGAAGTAGTCGACCCCGGATCTGCGCAGGGCGGTGCGGACCCGGTGTGCGCGCTTCCTCATCCGGGCCGTGAACGTCTCCGCGGCCGCGCGCTGCTCTCGCGCGCCCCGCTCTCGTCGTACCGCCATCGCTCGTGGACCTTATCCATCGGACCAGGACCTGTGCACGGGTGGTCCCACTTGTCCCCCGGTCCGGGCACCTTCGGCCGGGGACCGCCGGCCGGGGAAATTCGCTCGCTCGTCTCCCGCTTGCCCTGCTAGGCATGGCATATGACGACCGACGTACGGGTCCTGGCCCGGGACGAGTGGGAGCACTGGTACGCCCGGCTGGAGATGGCGTTCGGCGGGGTGGCCGAGGCGCCGCAGGAGCGGCGGTTGTGGGAGGAGCTGACCCGGCTCGACCGCTCGATCGGGGTGTGGGACGGCGCGGAGTGCGTGGGCACCGCGGGCGCCTTCGCGTTCCGGGTGTCGGTGCCGGGCGGCGCGTTCGTGGACGCGGCGGGGGTGACGATGGTGAGCGTCGCCGCGACCCACCGCAGGCGCGGCATCCTCACGTCGATGATGCGCCGCCAGCTCGACGACGTACGGGCCTGGGGTGAGCCGCTCGCGGTGCTGACCGCGTCCGAGCCCGCGATCTACGGGCGGTTCGGGTACGGGATCGCCACCCGGCAGGCGGCGCTGACCGTGGACTCCTCGCGGGTGCGGATCGCCGCCCCGGCGGGGACGGACGAGGTACGGCTGCGGTTCGCCGACCCGGGCGAGGCGGCCGGGCGGTGCGAGGAGGTGTACCGGCGCACCGTCGGCACCCGGCCCGGGATGCTCGCGCGCGGCGACGGCTGGGAGCGGCTGGCGCTGCTCGATCCGCCGGAGGAGCGGAACGGGGCCTCCCCGCTGCAGTGTGTCGTCGCCGAGCGGGACGGGCGGACGGCCGGCTACGCCCGGTTCCACAACAAGCCGGAGTCGCGGGGCTCGGTGCCGCAGGGCCGCGTCCAGGTGCGGGAGGTCACGGCGCTCGACCCGGCGGCGTACGCGGCGCTGTGGCGGCTGCTGTGCGACATCGACCTGACGGACACGGTGGAGGTGCGCAACCGGCCGGTGGACGATCCGCTGTTCTCCCTCGTCTCCGACATCCGCCGGTGCGCGGTCCGGGTGCGGGACTCGCTGCACGTACGCCTGGTGGAGGTCGGCGCCGCCCTCGAAGCGCGTACATATCTCACGCCCGTGGACGTCGTGTTCGAGGTCGAGGACGCGTTCTGCCCCTGGAACGCGGGGCGTTGGCGGCTGGCCGGTGACGCGCAGGGCGCGTCCTGCGAGCGGACCCGGGAGCCGGCCGATCTCGCTCTGTCCGTACGGGAGTTGGGGGCGGCCTATCTGGGGGACGCGTCGCTGACCGAGCTGGCCGGGGCCGGGCGGGTGCGCGAACTGCGGCCGGGGGCGCTCACGGAGGCGTCGGTGGCGTTCGGCTCACCGGTCGCGCCCTGGCTCCAGCACGGGTTCTAGACCGCGCCTCGGGTGGTGGCGGGCTGGCAGGCCGGGCACCAGAAGAGGTTGCGGGCCGCCAGTTCCGCCGTGCGGATGGCGGTGCCGCACAGGTGGCAGGGCAGGGCCGCCCGCCGGTAGACGTAGACCTCTCCGCCGTGGTCGTCGACGCGCGGCGGGCGGTTCATCGCCTCCGGGGTGTGCTCGGGGCGGACCGTGTCGATGCGGTTGAGGCGCACGCCCTCGCGCATCAAGAGCACCAGGTCGTCCCAGACCGCGGCGAGCAGGCCGGGCGCGAGGTCCTTGCCCGGGGTGTAGGGGTCGATGCCGTGGCGGAAGAGGACCTCGGCCCGGTAGACGTTGCCGACGCCCGCGATGACCTTCTGGTCCATCAGCAGCGCGGCGATCGACGTACGGCTGCGGGAGATGCGCGCGTACGCCTTCGCCGGGTCGGCGTCGGGGCGCAGCGGGTCCGGGCCGAGCCGCTCGTGTATCGCCTGCTTCTCGGCGCCGGTGATCAGGGCGCAGGCCGTCGGGCCGCGCAGGTCCGCGTAGGACGCGTCGGTGCGCAGGCGCAGGCGGATGGTGTCCGTGGGCGGCGGTGCCGGGGCGTCGCCGAGGGTGTACTTGCCGAAGAGGCCCAGGTGGATGTGGACCCAGCTCTCTTCGCCGAACCGGAGGAAGAGGTGTTTGCCGTGGGCTTCCGTGCGGGTGAGTTCCTGGCCGGTCAGTAGGGCGGCCGCGTCGGAGAACTTGCCCTGCGGGCTGCTGACCTGGACTTTTCGTCCCGCGAAGCGTTCCGCGTGGTCCTGGGCCAGGCGGTGGATCGTGTGGCCCTCGGGCATGCCGGATCCTTTCAGGAGGGTGGGGGTCCAGGACACGGGGGCGCTGTCCCGGACCCCGCTCCCCGGTCGCCGGAGGGGCTTGGTCGTGCCGGCGGGCCTACGGCTGCTGCGGGTGGTGGGCCGGGATCTCGGGGAGGGTGCCCGTCTCCTCGTAGCGCGCCAGCATGTCGATGCGGCGCTGGTGGCGCTCCTCGTTCGAGTACGGGGTGCTCAGGAAGATCTCGACGAACTTCGTCGCCTCGTCCTCGGTGTGCATCCGGCCGCCGATGGAGATCACGTTCGCGTCGTTGTGCTCGCGGCCGAGGGCCGCGGTCTGCTCGCTCCAGGCGAGGGCCGCACGGACGCCCTTGACCTTGTTCGCGGCGATCTGCTCACCGTTGCCGGAGCCGCCGATCACGATGCCGAGGGAGTCCGGGTCCGCCGCCGTGCGCTCCGCGGCGCGGAGGCAGAACGGGGGGTAGTCGTCCAGGGCGTCGTAGATGTGGGGTCCGCAGTCGACGGGCTCGTGGCCATGGGCCGTGAGCCATTCGACCAAGTGGTTCTTGAGTTCGTAGCCGGCATGATCCGAGCCGAGGTACACGCGCATGGGTCCGAGTGTGGCACGTCGCGGGCCGGGTAGCCGCGACCGGGGGCGGACTCGGGGCCGGTGGGTCCGGTGGAGGTGAGGGCGGCGTGAGGGCGACGTAACGAAGACAACAATCCGGAGTCAGGTCTTCCACCCCGGACGCTTCTGCGCTTTGAATGCCAGGGCTCGTACCCCGAGAACCTAAGGATCCGTTCATGACCTCGCAGTCATCCCTTGCGACGGAAGACACCTCGCCCGGCGACCCCACCGGGTCGGGCACCGGCCCCGGCGGCACGGGCGGCCTCCAGGCCGGGCTGAAGAACCGCCACCTGTCGATGATCGCCATCGGCGGTGTCATCGGCGCCGGACTCTTCGTCGGGTCGGGTTCCGGTATCGCCGCGGCCGGCCCCGCCATCCTGATCTCCTACGCCCTGGTCGGCGCGATGGTCGTCCTCGTGATGCGGATGCTCGGCGAGATGGCCGCGGCGCGGCCGACCTCCGGCTCCTTCTCCGCCTACGCCGACCAGGCCCTCGGCCGCTGGGCCGGCTTCTCCATCGGCTGGCTGTACTGGTTCTTCTGGGTCGTGGTGCTCGCCGTGGAGGCGACCGCCGGGGCCAAGATCCTCAACGGCTGGGTGCCCGGGGTGCCGCAGTGGGGCTGGGCGCTGATCGTGATGCTCGTGCTCACCGCCGTGAACCTGGCGGCCGTCGGCAGCTACGGCGAGTTCGAGTTCTGGTTCGCCGGGATCAAGGTCGTCGCCATCGGCGCGTTCGTGATCGTCGGCCTGCTCGCCGTCTTCGGCGTGCTGCCGGGCTCCGACAACCCGGGCACGGGGCTTGGGCACCTGACCGACGCCGGCGGGTTCTTCCCCGAAGGGCCCGGCGCGATCCTGACCGGCGTCCTGATGGTCGTCTTCTCCTTCATGGGCTCCGAGATCGTCACGCTCGCCGCCGGTGAGTCGGAGGACCCGCAGAAGGCCGTCACCCGGGCCACGAACTCGGTGATCTGGCGCATCGGCATCTTCTACCTCGGCTCGATCTTCGTCGTGCTGACCCTGCTGCCGTGGAACGACGCCTCGATCCTCAAGGACGGCAGCTACGTCGCCGCGCTCAACTCCATCGGCATCCCGCACGCCGGCCAGGTCATGGACGTCATCGTGCTGACGGCCGTCCTGTCGTGCCTGAACTCCGGGCTCTACACCGCCTCCCGGATGGCCTTCTCGCTCGGGCAGCGCGGGGACGCGCCGAAGGCGTTCGCGCGGACCACCTCGCGGGGGGTGCCGCGGACCGCGATCCTCGGCTCCGTCGTCTTCGGCTTCCTCGCCGTCTGGTTCAACTACCAGTGGCCGGACACCGTCTTCGACTTCCTGCTCAACTCCTCCGGCGCGGTCGCCCTGTTCGTGTGGCTCGTCATCTGCTTCACGCAGCTGCGGATGCGCGGCATCATCCTGCGCGAGCAGCCGGAGAAGCTCGTCGTGAAGATGTGGCTGTTCCCGTACCTGACCTGGGCGACGATCGCGATGATCTCGTTCGTGCTGGTCTACATGCTGACCGACGACGCCGGGCGGGAGCAGGTGCTGCTCTCCCTGCTGGTCGCCGTGGTCGTCGTCGCCATCTCGTTCGTACGGGAACGGGTGCAGCGGGTCCGCTGACCCGGGCCGGCCGGGAGCACTCCCGGAAAAGCTGACGGCACCTGTCAGGTTTTGCGGGGACAGTACCCGCCATGACGACGCATGACTACGACAGCGCCACCCTGCGCCCCGGCCAGGACGGCTACGCCGAGGAACTGGCCGGGTTCCAGACCGGGTACGTCCAGCGGCCGGACGTGATCCGCGCGGCGGCCCGCGCGGACGACGTGGTGGCCGCCGTGCGGTACGCGGCGGCCGCCGGTCTGCCCGTCGGCGTCCACGCCACCGGGCACGGGCTGCCGGGCGACACCGACGGCGGGGTCCTCGTCACCACCCGCCGCCTCGACGAGGTCACCGTCGACCCGGTGGCCCGCACCGCCCGGATCGGGGCGGGCGCCCGGTGGGGCGCCGTCGCCGAGGCGGCGGCCGCGCACGGGCTCGCCCCGCTCAGCGGATCGGCGCCGACCGTGGGCGCCGTCGGCTACGTCCTCGGCGGCGGCCTGGGCATCCTGGCCCGGGAGTACGGCTATACCGCCGACCACGTGCGCTCCCTCGACGTGGTGACCGCCGACGGCACGGCCCGGCACGTCACCGCCGGCTCCGACCCCGGGCTGTACTGGGGCCTGCTCGGCGGCGGGCCCGGTCTCGCCGTGGTGACCGCCTTGGAGGTGGACCTCGTCCCGGTGACCCGGCTGTACGGCGGGTTCCTCGCCCATGACGGCCGGGCCACCGACCCCGCGGCCCTGCTGGCGGCGTACACGCGGTGGGCGGCGACCGTGCCGGCCGCGCTCACCTCGTCCGTGGCCGCGCTCGTCTACCCGGACCTGCCCGCGCTGCCGGGGCACCTGCGCGGGCAGTACGTGGTCTCGGTGCGGGTCGCGTTCACCGGGAGCGCCGAGGAGGGCGAGCGGCTCGTGGCCCCGCTGCGCGCCGCGCTCGGGCCGGCCGTCACGGACACCCTGCGCGAGATGCCGTACGCCGAGAGCCCGACCATCCACAACGACCCGGAGTTCCCGCACGCCTACTACGGGGACAGCGTGTTCCTGAGCGAACTGGACGCCGACGCGGTCGCGGAGGTGTTCGCGCGGTGCGGGCCGGCCGCCGACGCGATGCACGTGGTCCAGCTCAACCACCTGGGCGGCGCCCTGGCGCGGCCCGCGCCGAACGCGGTGCCCCACCGGGACGCGGCGTGGCTGCTGCGGATCCTGTCGCCGCTCGACGGCTCGTCCGAGGAGGCCGCGCGGGCCCATCAGGCAGAGGCGTTCGGTGCCGTGGCCGAGTACTCGCTCGGGCGGTCCCTGAACTTCGCCTTCGGCGGCGGGGAGCGCACGGAGGGGTTGTACGACGCGGATACGCGAAAGAGGCTCGCCGATCTGAAGGCCGCGTACGACCCGGCGAACCTCTTCCGGAGGGGCTGCGACCTCGGCTAGGGCCTACTTGTCGGCGAGCTTCCAGGCGGTGGGCAGCACGCCCATCGCCAGGGCCGCCTTGAGGGCGTCGCCGATGAGGAACGGGGTGAGGCCCGCGGCGATCGCCGCGGTCGCGCTCATGCCGGTGGAGAGCGCCAGGTAGGGGACGCCGACCGCGTAGATGATCGCCTCTCCGAGCAGCATCGTGCCCACGGTGCGCAGCGCCGAGCGGTCGGCGCCGCGGCGGGCCAGGGAGCCCACGACGGTGGCGGCGAGCAGCATGCCGAGCACGTAGCCGAACGACGGCATCGAGGCGCCGGAGCCGCCCTCGGCGAACCACGGCAGGCCCGCCATGCCCGCGAGCGCGTACAGGGCCAGCGACAGGAAGCCGCGGCGGGCGCCGAGCGCGGTGCCGACCAGGAGCGCGGCGAAGGTCTGGCCGGTGACCGGAACGGGGGAGCCGGGCACGGGGACGGCGATCTGCGCGGCGATGCCGGTGAGGGCGGCGCCGCCGAGGACCAGCGCCGCGCTCTTGGCGGCCACGGCGGTCCGGGTGCGGGAGGCGGGGAGGAGGTCGGCCAGGACCTTGCCCGGGCGGGCGACTGCTGCGGCGGTACTCATGGGGACTCCGAGGTACGCAGGACCGTGAGGTCGGGCAGGGTGGGACGGTGTGACGCTATCCCAGGGCGGCCGGGCCGATCACGGTCGCCGGTCGACAAAGGCGCGGGCCGGGTGTTGGTGGGCTCCGCACAAAGCGGCATCTGTACACCTCGTACGGGGTGATGCTCGTCACTGACGGCATGCGCGGTCAGGGGCCGTTTTGCGGTGCGGGGCGGGCGGCGGGGAGACTGTGGGTTCCCGCCAATTCGCCTGTGAGTCCCGAGAGCCGGCCGATCACCCATGCACGACCACGTCACCCCCGCCGAAGCTCCGGACGAACCCCTCGCGGGCGGGCTCAAACAGCGCCATCTGACCATGCTCGGGCTCGGCGGCGTCATCGGCGCCGGGCTCTTCGTCGGTTCCGGGGCCGGGATCGCGGTCGCCGGGCCGGGGATCGTCCTGTCCTACCTGATCGCGGGGGCGCTCGCGATGTCCGTGATGCGGATGCTCGGGGAGATGTCGGCGGCGATGCCGGCGTCCGGTGCGTTCTCGGTCCACGCGGAGCGGGCGCTCGGCCGGTGGGCCGGGTTCAGCGTGGGGTGGCTGTACTGGTTCCTGCTGGTGGTGGTGCTCGCCGTGGAGGCGACGGGGGCCGCGCAGATCGCCCACGGCTGGGTGCCGGGGGTGCCGCAGTGGGCGTGGGTGCTGCTGTTCATGGTGGTGTTCACCGCGACGAACCTGGCGGCGGTGAAGAACTTCGGCGAGTTCGAGTTCTGGTTCGCCACGCTCAAGGTCGTCGCCATCGTCGCGTTCCTGGTCCTCGGCGCGCTGGCGGTCTGCGGGCTGCTGCCCGACACCGACCCGGTGGGCCTTACGCACCTGACCGGTGACGGCGGGTTCCTGCCGCGCGGCTGGCAGGGCGTCGTGTCCGGGGTGCTCGCGGTCGTCTTCGCGTTCGGCGGCCTGGAGGTGGTGACCATCGCGGCGGCGGAGTCCGAGGACCCGGTGCGCTCGGTGGCGCGGGCCGTGCGCAGCGCGGTCTTCCGGATCCTGTTCTTCTACGTCGGTTCGATGCTGGTCATCGTGACGGTGCTGCCGTGGACGGCGCAGCAGGCCGGCATCAGCCCCTACGTCACCGTTCTCGACTCCATCGGTATCCCGTCGGCGGGCCAGATCATGAACATCGTGGTCTTCGTGGCACTGCTGTCGGCCCTGAACGCCAATCTCTACGGCTCCTCCCGCATGGTCTTCTCGCTGGCCGAGCGGGGCGAGGCGCCGAGGGCGCTGCTCGCGGTGGACGGCGGGGTGCCGCGCCGGGCGGTGCTGGCGTCGGTGGCGTTCGGTTTCGTCTCCGTGCTGCTCAATCTGGAGTGGCCGGACACCGTCTTCCTCTACATGCTCAACTCGGTCGGCGCGGTGCTGCTCTTCGTCTGGGCGCTGATCGCGGCGTCGCAGCTGCGGCTGCGCCGGCGCCTGGAGGCCGAGGCCCCCGAGCGGCTCGTGCTGAAGATGTGGGCGTTCCCCTATCTGACCTGGGCGGCGCTGGCGGCGATGGCCGTCGTCTTCGGGCTGATGCTGACCGATGACACGGCGCGGCCGCAGCTGCTGTGGTCGACGGGGGCGACCGCCGTGGTCCTCGCGGTCGCGGGCGTGCGCGAGCTGCGCGCGCGGCGTGGCTGATCCTTCACCGTTCGTCGACACGGCCGTCGCGGGGTGTGAGCGTCGTGTCCGTATAGCGGAAACGTATTCCCAGTGAGCGGGGCCGCCGCCCAGACTGTGGCCGCTTTACCTCAGCCTTACCCGATCCCCCGTCTCCGCTACTGAACAGGGCATTTCATGTCTCGGACGTCCGCGCGGCCCAGCGCAGAGAGCACGGGCACACCGCCCGGCGACCAGCCGGACGACACCTCGTCGCTCGCGCCCGGCCTCAAGCAGCGCCACCTCTCCATGATCGCGCTCGGCGGGGTGATCGGCGCCGGTCTCTTCGTCGGCTCCGGCACCGCCATCGCGGCGGCCGGCCCGTCGATCGTCCTCGCCTACGCGATCTCGGGCGCCCTGGTGATGCTCGTGATGCGCATGCTGGGCGAGATGGCGGCCGCCTACCCGGCCTCCGGCTCCTTCTCCGTCCACTCCGAGCGGGCGATCGGGCCCTGGGCGGGGTTCACCGCGGGCTGGGCGTTCTGGTTCCTGCTCTGCGTGGCGGTGGGACTGGAGGGGATCGGCGCGGCGCAGATCGCGCACAGCTGGGTGCCCGGGGTGCCGGAGTGGCTCTGGGTCGCCCTGTTCATGCTGGTCTTCACCGGCACCAACGTCTCGGCGGTGAAGAACTTCGGCGAGTTCGAGTTCTGGTTCGCCACGCTCAAGGTCGCGGCGATCGTCGCGTTCCTGGTCATCGGCGTGCTGGCGATCGCGGGGCTGCTCGGCAACGACGCGCCGGGAACGGAGAACCTCACCGGGCACGGCGGCTTCATGCCGAACGGGACCGAGGGGCTGATCGCCGGGCTGCTCGCCTCCGTCTTCGCGTACGGCGGTCTGGAGACCGTCACCATCGCCGCCGCCGAGTCCGAGCACCCGGTGCAGGGCGTCGCGAAGGCCGTGCGGACGGCGATGTGGCGGATCGCGCTGTTCTACGTCGGCTCGATGGTCGTGGTCGTCGCGCTCATCCCCTGGTCCGACCAGGCACTGGTCGACCCGGACAAGGGGTCCTACGTCGCCACGCTGGAGCACCTGGACCTGCCGGCCGCCGGGGTCATCATGAAGATCGTGGTCTTCGTCGCCCTGCTCTCGGCGATGAACGCGAACATCTACGGCGCGTCCCGGATGGCCGGGTCGCTCGTCGCGCGCGGCCAGGGCCCCAAGGTGCTCGGGCGCGTCCACGGCGGAGTGCCGCGGATCGCGGTCCTGCTGTCGGCGGTCTTCGGCTTCGTCTGCGTCCTGCTCAGCTACTGGCGCCCGGACGACATCTTCCAGTGGCTGCTGAAGACGATCGGCGCGCTCATCCTCGTCGTCTGGTTCTTCATCGCGGCCTCGCAGCTGATCCTGCGCCGCCGCCTGGAGCGCGAGGCGCCCGAGAAGCTGGTCGTGAAGATGTGGGCGTACCCGTACCTGACCTGGGTGGCGCTGGCCGGCATGGCGGTCGTCTTCGTCCTGATGGCCCGCGAGGAGGGCACCCGCGAGCAGCTCTACTACGCCGGCGGGCTCACCGTGCTCCTCGCGGTCGTCGGCTACGCGCGGCAGCGGTTGACCGCGACGAAGTAACCGCGCCCGTCCCTGCGTACGGCCCCCGGAGCACCCGCTCCGGGGGCCGTACGCGTGCGGGCCCGGCTCAGGGCCTGTCTTCAAACTCCCGTCTGCCCCGCGCTGCGGGCGACGACGGGAGTTTGAAGACAGGCCCCAGGTCGAAGGGCTGATCAACTCCGGAGCTTGCTGCTGTTAGCCTGCACTTGCACATTGATTGCAATAAGCTCTGCACAGCAGCACCCTGCAGCCGGAGGACTCGGACGACATGGCGATCTACACGCTTCCTGAACTCCCGTACGACTACGCGGCGCTCGAGCCGGTGATCAACCCGCAGATCATCGAGCTGCACCACGACAAGCACCACGCGGCGTACGTGAAGGGGGCGAACGACACCCTGGAGCAGCTGGCGGAGGCGCGTGACACGGAGAGCTGGGGCGCGGTCAACGGCCTGGAGAAGAACCTGGCCTTCCACCTCTCCGGACACATCCTGCACAGCATCTACTGGCACAACATGAACAGCCCCAAGGACGGCGGCGGCGGCGAGCCGCTGGCCGCGGACGGGGTCGGCGACCTCGCGGACGCGATCACCGAGTCCTTCGGCTCCTTCGCCAAGTTCAAGGCCCAGCTGACCAAGGCCGCGGCGACCACGCAGGGCTCCGGCTGGGGCGTGCTCGCCTACGAACCGCTCAGCAACCGCCTCATCGTCGAACAGGTCTACGACCACCAGGGCAACGTCGGCCAGGGCTCGACGCCGATCCTGGTCTTCGACGCCTGGGAGCACGCCTTCTACCTCCAGTACAAGAACCAGAAGGTCGACTTCATCGAGGCCATGTGGCAGGTCGTGAACTGGCAGGACGTCGCCAAGCGGTACGCCGCCGCCACGGAGCGCGTGAACTCCCTGCTGCTCGCCCCCTGAGCCCCTGAAGCGTCCCGCCTCGTGATCGTCTTCTCACCTTTCACGCCGGGCGGGCGGAAAAAACGACAGACCCCGCGAGGACGTGACTCGCGGGGTCTGTCGGTATGCGCCATTCCGCGGGACCGTGACCGGATGGTGAAAGCGGCATGGATGGAGTGGGCGTGCCCCACGTGCGGCGGCGGCCCCCGGCCCTTCCGTCAGCTGAAGGCGAAGGAGGAGGCCGTCCTGGCGGCCCAGGGGATGAGCCCGGCGGACATCCACGCGGCCTGGCGGTGCGCCACGGCCGGGTGCCGGACGGTGCGCCGGCACCTCAGGACGTGGCAGGGACTGCGCCTGCCCGCCGACATCGACGACTAGACGGCCAGGACGAGACGACTAGTCGAAGACCGGGCCCTGCGTACGCGTGCGCTTCAGCTCGTAGAAGCCCGGGACCGAGGCGACGAGCAGCGTACCGTCCCAGAGCTTGGCCGCCTCCTCGCCCTTGGGGGCAGGGGTGACGACCGGGCCGAAGAAGGCGACCTGGTTGCCGTCCGCGCCGGGGACCGCGATCACCGGGGTGCCGACGTCCTGGCCGACCAGGTCGATGCCCTCCTTGTGCGAGGCGCGCAGCTCTTCCTCGTACTTGGTGCCGTCCCAGTGGTCGAGGAGGGAGGCGGGCAGGCCGACCTCGTCGAGGGCGCCGGCGACGGCCTCCTTCGTGGGGCCCTCGCCGCGGTTGTGGATGCGGGTGCCGAGCGCCGTGTACAGGTCGCCGAGCACCTCCGGGCCGTGCTCCTGCTGCGCGGCGATGACGACGCGGACCGGGCCCCAGGCCTGGGTGCGCATCATCTCCTGGTACTCCTCGGGCAGCTCGTCCAGGCGCGGCTCGTTCAGCACGGCGAGGCTCATCAGGTGCCAGCGGACCTTGATGTCGCGCACCTTCTCGACCTCAAGGACCCAGCGGGACGTCATCCAGGCCCAGGGGCAGAGCGGGTCGAACCAGAAGTCGACGGGGGTCTTCTCGTCCACAGTGGACATGGCTCTCCTCAGAAGTCACCGAGTGGTCTCGCCTGCGCCAACGCGACCCGCGCCGGCCGCATTCCCGGATGTCCGCCGCGGGGGCCGCGTGCGAGGATCAAAGGCGTTCGAACGGCCCCACGAGGGCCCGGACTGGCCACATGAGACCGTCACGAAGGAGTGCCGCCGTGCCCGGAGAGAATCTGTCCCGCGACGAGGCCCGCGAGCGCGCGGGCCTGCTGTCCGTCGAGGGGTACGACGTCGCCCTCGACCTGCGGTCGGCGGTCGGCGCGGCGGGCGGCGAGGGACCGCGGACGTTCCGGTCCGTGACCACGGTCCGGTTCCGGGCGGACGACCCGGGCGCGTCGACCTTCGTCGACCTCGTCGCGCCGTCGGTGACGGCGGTGTCCCTGAACGGCGAGGACCTCGACCCGGCCGCCGTGTTCGACGGCAGCCGCGTCCACCTGGAGAACCTGGCCGAGGACAACGAGCTGGTGGTCGACGCCCAGTGCGCCTACTCGCGCACCGGCGAGGGCATGCACCGCTTCGTCGACCCCGAGGACGGCGAGGTCTACCTCTACACCCAGTACGAGCCCGCCGACGCGCGCCGCGTCTTCGCCACCTTCGAGCAGCCGGACCTCAAGGCGCCCTACCGCTTCAGCGTGCGGGCGCCCGAGGGGTGGACGGTCTGGTCGAACGGGGCCGGTGAGCTGATCGACGGTGTCTGGCAGTTCGCGGAGACCAAGCCGATCTCGACGTACATCACCGCCGTGGTGGCCGGTCCGTACCACTACGTGACCGACACCTACGAGCGCGTCCTCGCGGACGGCTCCAAGCTCGTCGTGCCGCTGGGCGCCATGTGCCGCAAGGGGCTCGCGCCGTACTTCGACGCCGACGACGTCTTCCTCGTCACCAAGCAGGGGCTCGACTTCTTCCACGAGCACTTCGACTACCCGTACCCCTTCGGCAAGTACGACCAGGCCTTCGTGCCCGAGTACAACCTCGGCGCCATGGAGAACCCGGGCATGGTCACCTTCCGCGAGGAGTTCATCTTCCGCGGCAAGGTCACGCAGGCGTCGTACGAGCGGCGGGCCAACGTGATCCTGCACGAGATGGCGCACATGTGGTTCGGCGACCTCGTCACCATGCGGTGGTGGGACGACCTGTGGCTGAAGGAGTCCTTCGCGGACTTCATGGGCTCGTTCTCGATGGTGGAGGCGACCCGGTTCACGGACGGCTGGATCACCTTCGCCAACAACCGCAAGGCGTGGGCCTACCGCGCCGACCAGCTGCCGAGCACGCACCCGGTCACCGCGGACATCCGCGACCTGGAGGACGCGAAGCTCAACTTCGACGGCATCACGTACGCCAAGGGCGCGAGCGTGCTCAAGCAGCTCGTCGCCTACGTCGGCCGCGACGCCTTCCTGGAGGGCGCGCGCCGCTACTTCAAGCGGCACGCCTACGGCAACACGCGCCTCGGTGACCTGCTGTCGGTCCTGGAGGAGACCAGCGGGCGCGACATGACGTCGTGGTCGCGCTCCTGGCTCCAGACGGCCGGGGTCAACTCCCTCACCCCGCAGACCGTGCTGAACGCCGAGGGCCGCATCACCGAGCTGGCCGTGCTCCAGGAGGCCGCCGAGTCCCACCCCGAGCTGCGCCCGCACCGGGTCGCGGTGGGCCTGTACCGGCGCACGGCCGAGGGCGCCCTCGAGCGGTACGCGCGCGCCGAGGTCGACGTGGACGGGCCGCGGACCGTGGTCGGCGAGCTGGCCGGGGCCGAGGCGCCGGAGCTGGTGCTGGTCAACGACGACGACCTCACGTACTGCAAGATCCGCTTCGACGAGACCTCGCTGGCCACGCTGCGCGAGCGGCTCGGTGACCTCACCGACCCGCTGGCCCGCGCCCTGTGCTGGTCCGCGCTGTGGAACCTGACGCGGGACGCGCTCATGCCGGCCCGCGACTTCGTCGATCTGGTGCTGCGGTTCGCGGGGCGCGAGTCGGACATCGGGGTGCTCCAGATGCTGCACGCCTGGGCCCGTTCGGCGCTCGCGCACTACGCGGCGCCGCAGTGGCGCGAGGAGGGCGGCCGGCTGCTCGCCGAGGGCGCGCTGCGGGAGCTGCGGATCGCCGGGCCCGGCAGCCAGCACCAGCTGACGTGGGCGCGGTTCTTCACCTCCGTCGCGTCCGGCCCGGCCGATCTCCAGCTTCTGGAGGGCTTGTTGGCGGGCACCGCGAAGATCGACGGCCTGGAGGTCGACCAGGAGCTGCGCTGGGCGTTCCTGGACACGCTCGCCGCGTACGGCGTCGCGGACGAGGCGGTGCTCGGTGCGGAGCTGGCGCGCGACGACACCGCGTCCGGCAAGCGGCACCAGGTGCGATGCCTGGCGGCGCGGCCCTCGGCGGCGGTGAAGGCCCAGGCGTGGGCGCAGGTGGTGGAGTCGGACGCGCTGTCGAACGCGCTGGTGGAGGCGGTCATCTCCGGGTTCCAGCAGCCGTCGCAGCGGGAGCTGACGGCGCCGTACGCGCAGAAGTACTTCGCGGTGATCGAGCGCGTCTGGCAGGAGCGGTCGATCCAGATCGGGATGGACGTCGTGCGGGGGCTGTTCCCGGCCCTCCAGGACTCGCCGCAGACGCTGGCGCAGGCCGACGCGTGGCTCGCCGCGCACGACGGGGCCGCGCCGGCGCTGCGGCGCCTGGTCCTGGAGGCCCGCGACGATCTGGCGCGGGCGCTGCGCGGGCAGGCGTGTGACGCCGCGGCGGCGGCCTGACAAGGGTGAACACGCGGCGCCGGGTTGACGAGAGCCCGGCGCCGGGGCGTGGCACGGGTGTTACGGAATGTGGGTATGACTGGCCGTAACCCGGCTGCCGCCAGGCCCTTTCGGCAGCCGGACACCCGGACTTTAGGGCGAACTTGTCCGGTTTGAGCAACGCGCTTGTAACAGCGGTTAGCGGGGGCCTTCTGTCCGGGAAGGTCCGGGTCATGAACCACAACACCCCGGCGCCCCTGTCCCCCCGCCCCCTCCGTCATCTCGTCGAGTCCCAGCGGCGCGTCATGAGCGCCGGACAGCTGAAGGCGCACGGGGTCACCGCCGCCGCGGCCCAGGAGCAGTGCCGGGCCGGCGGGCCCTGGCAGCGGTTGCTGCCCGGGGTGTTCCTGCTCCACCCGGGCCCGCCGACGAGCGAGGAGCGGCTGCACGCCGTGCTGTTGTACGCCGGCCGGACCCCGGGCGCCCGGCACGCGGCGGGCGGCGTCCCGGCGCAGCCCGCCGGCCGGACACCCGGCCCGCCCACCCCGCCCTGCGCCGACGCCCTGGTGACGGGGCTCGCGGCGCTGGCCCTGCACGGGTTCGTCTCCGCTCCCCCGCTGCCCTCGCTCGGCCACATCGACGTCCTGGTGCCGCGCACCCGGCGGCTGCGCTCCACCGAGTTCGCCCGGCTCGTGCGCGCCACGGGCCTGCCGGACCCCGTCCAGCTGTCGGGCGTTCCGGTCGCGCCGGTGCCGCGGGCCCTCGCGGACGCGATCGGACAGCTCACCGAGGCCGGCGCGGTGCGCCGGCTGCTGACCGAGGCGGTGCGCGGCGGCCACTGCGAGCCGGCCGCCGTGGTGCGGGAGCTGACGCTGGCCCGGCTGCTCACCCGGCCGCACGTGGTGGACGCCGTGGACTCGCTGCTCGCGGAGGGCCGGGCGATCGCCGAGGACCGGCTGTATGCGATGGTGCGCGAGTACGGGCTGCCGGACCCGCTGTGGAACGTGGACCTGCGGCTGCCCGGCGGCCCGCACCTGGGCGGCGTCGACGCGTTCTGGCCCGACCAGGCGGTCGCCGTGGAGCTGGACACCCGCACACCGCGGCCGGACGAGCCGGACGTGTTCAGCGCGTACGTCCGCAAGCGCGAGCACCTGGAGCGGCTCGGGATCAGCGTCGTGCACCTGACGCCGAGGAAGCTGCGCGAGTCCCTGGAGCAGCAGGCGGTGGTGGTGCGGACCGCGCTGATGGCCGCGGTCGACCGCGATCCGGCGGCGTACGTCGTGGTGCTGCCCCGGTAGGGCGCCCGCACGACTAGCGCTTGCGCAGCACCAGTTCCGTGTTGCGGTCACCGGGGGTGCCGGCGAGGTCCTGCCGGGCGCCCGGGGCGTTCAGGGAGAGTTCCCGGTAGAGGGCGGCGAGGCCGGTCTGGCTGAGGTCGGTGAAGTCCGTGCGGTGCGGGGCGGCGGACTCGACGCAGGTGGTGAAGAGGGAGAGCGTGCCGTCGTGGTTGTCGGTGAGTTCGATGACCCGGGCCAACTGCGGGAAGTCGACGTGGGAGGCGGTGGAGATCTCCCAGTAGCCGCCGGCTCCGTGCTCGCCGGGGTGCGCGGTGATGACGTTCTTGTGGTGGTGGCCGTTGACCCAGGCGAGGACCGGGCGGTGGCGGGCCAGCAGCGCGGCCAGCTCTTTGCCGCCGTGGCGCTTCTCGCCGGGGTGGTGCGGGTCCTCGCGCAGGTTGCGCATGCTCTTGCTGGTGTGGTGCGAGAAGACGATCACGTGGTCGCCGTCTGCCTCCGCGCCCTGCAACTGCTGCGTGAGCCAGCGCAGTTGGCCGGTGCCGAGTGATCCTTCGTAGTGGCCGCCGGGGTCGGTCGTGTCGAGGCTGACGCCGAGGACGCCGTCGCAGACGCGGAACGTGTAGTACTGAGTGAGCGCGGCGAGGTTCTCCCGCGTGTAGCCGTGGCCGACGGGGCCGGGGCCGGTGCGGGCCGGGTCGAGGTGCGCGGCGAGGTACTCGGCAGGGGTGAACGGGGCGCGGGCCTCGTCCGGGGTGACCGGGCGCATGGCGCGGGCGTGGGCGGTGAGCAGCTGCCGGAAGGCCGTCCCCCTGGGGTCACCACCCTTCTCCACGTTGTCCCAGACCGCCTTGGCCTCGGCGGCGGGCAGCTCCATCAGCTTGCGCCCGCCGACGGCGAATTCGGCGAAGAAGGAGTCGCCGGGCGCGTAGCAGCCGCCGGGCAGGGAGTCGTGGTTGCCGACGGTGGAGTACCAGGGCACGTTCAGGCCCGGGCTGCGCAGTTCGGCGGTGGCCGCGGCGAGGAAACCGGGGATGCGGGGGAAGCCGTGCCGCTGCTTGTCGGTGTCGCGCAGGGCGGCGTCCGGCTGCCAGTAGAGCGGAAGGCCGCTGTTCTGGACCCCTTCGTAGTGACGCGGGTCGCCGGTGCCGGGGGTGATGCGGCCGCCGCTCATCGCCGTGAGGAACCAGTCGAGTTCGGAGCGGGCGTTGTTGTCCGTGTTGTCGCCGGTCGTCATGGCGAACCCCAGCGGGGACCCCGTGACGGGGCCGCCGCGCAGGGTGTTGACCCGCTCCACGAGCGCGACCGCCCCGGCCACCGAGAGCGCCTCCTGCGGCCGCCAGGCGCTGGCCGTCTGCGCGCGCAGGTACTCGTAGCGCAGCGGGTGCTGCACATCGACCATGTGCAGATCGGTGAGCTGGACGAAGGCGGCGAGCGCGGTCCGGCGGGCGGCGCGCCCGGAGCGGGGCGCCGCCAGGTCGGAGCGGACCACGCGCGGCCAGCCCGGTCCGGAGCCGAGGCGGCGGTAGCCGGACCCGGCCGGGGCGGCGGCGAGGGTGTCGAGGGTGGTGCCACGGGTGTACGGGGTGGGCGGGGCGGCGGGCGCCTCGCGGGCGGCCAGGCTCCGGGCGGGGGCGGGTCCGGCGGCGGCGCGCGGGCCGCCCGGGCCGAGCGCGTAGCCGACTCCGGCGGTCAGGGTCACCGCGCCGGTGGCGGCCAGCAGGGCCCGGCGGTCGAGGGCTGCGGCGGCTTTGATGACAGAGCGTGTGCGCGGCATGGCGCGGTCTCCCCGGGTGCGAACGCGTCGACAGTGACGGCGGGCCGGTGGCGCCGGGGGCCCGGGCCACGCTTCCCGCTCCTCCTGGATCGTTGGCAGCGGGGGTGGCCTGCGCGTGAACGGCGACGCAACGCACAACGCCGATCACGGTACGTGGATCACCGCGGTCCGGCGGGGTGGTGAAGGACGGCCCGAACCGTCATGCGCGCGGGGGGACGCACCCCCCTCGCCGTCACTCCGCGTTCACCTTTCAGGGAAGGAGGTGCCCGTCCGGCGGGCGTTCGCGCCACAGCCGCAGTCCGGTGTCGACGAGTTCGACGCGGTCCAGCTCCCCGACGGCGCCGAGGTCGTGCCAGGCGGCCTTGTCCGTCGAGCCGTTCTCCTCGTCGCGCAGGGTGCCGCCGGTGACGGCGGCGTCGTAGACGAGGCGCAGCGCGTGGTGGTCGGCGGCCGTGCCGAGCCTGCGCGGGTGGCGGCGCAGGACGGAGTCGACGCCGAGCAGGGTGCGGGGCTCGACGGCGTACCCGGTCTCCTCGTCCACCTCCCGCACGACCGTGTCGTACGGGTCCTCGCCGTGGTCCATGCCGCCGCCGGGCAGCGTCCAGCGCCTGCCGCCGTCCCTGGCCACCCAGCGGGCGAGCAGGATCTGCCCGTCGCGCACGCACACGGCGTACGCCGCGACCCTCAGCTCTCTGTGGTGCATCCCCCGACGCTAAGCCAGGACGCTCCCCGGCCGACCACGAAGAGTGCAGAACCTCCACACAGCGTTCAGAAGTGGGCGCCGATAAACCCCGATCGGACCCGGTTCGCACCGGATGGCGGGTGGCGGAAGTACGCCACGGCTCCATCCCGCCCCGGTCAACTCTCCCCAAAAGGTGGTCACTTAAGTAAGGCTGAGCGGTCATCCGGCACCGTATTCCGGAGCCTTGTGCACACCACCCTTCTTGTTCCCCTTCACCACAGGGATGCTGATGACCCCCGATCCCCAGCGCGCCCCCATATCGGGCGCGAGACGCGCGGCCCGGCTCGCGGCCGCCGCAGGTCTGGTGGCCGCGCTCACCGCGGCCGGGCCGATACCCATGGCCCTCGCCGCCGACGCGGACCCGGCGGGCGCCGGCGCCGCCGACCCCGTCGTCAAGTCCGCGGCCGAGAAGCTCGGCGCGCAGGACGCGCAGCTGCTCGCCGAGGCGAAGGCCGACGGCACGAAGAACGTGACCCTCATGGTCGCCACCGCCCCCGGCGCCACCGAGCAGGTGGCGAAGCAGTTCGACGCCGTCAAGGGCGGCTCCGTGGGCCGCACCTACGACAAGCTCGGCTACGTGCGGGCGACCGTGCCGACCGGCCGGGCGGACGCCGCCATCGCGGCCGCCGCGAAGCTCGGCTCGGTGCAGGGCATCGACCTGCGCCAGGAGATCCAGCTCGACGACCCGACCCCGGCGGGCGACACCGCCAAGGGCGCCGCGGGCGCGAAGGGTTCGTACAGCGGGCCCGGCAGGAACACGCCGGCCAAGAACCCGTACAACCCGTCCTTCGAGACGGGCGCCGTCGACTTCGTGCAGGACCACCCGAAGGCCGACGGCCGCGGCGTCACCATCGGCATCCTCGACTCCGGCGTGGACCTGGGCCACCCGGCGCTGCAGAAGACCACGACCGGCGAGCGCAAGATCGTCGACTGGGTCACCTCGACCGACCCGATCGTGGACAGCGACGCCACCTGGCGCCCGATGGCCACCTCGGTCTCCGGTCCGACGTTCTCGGTCAACGGCCGTACGTACAAGGCGGGTTCGGGAACCTTCGGCTTCAGCACCTTCGCCGAGTCCGCGACCACCGGCGGCGACGCCAAGGGCGACCTGAACCGCGACGGCGACACCACCGACAAGTGGGGCGTGCTCTACGACGCCAAGGCCGGCACCGTCACCGTCGACCTGAACGACAACGGCGACTTCACCGACGACACCGCGATGAAGCCGTACAAGGACGGCTACCAGATCGGGTACTTCGGCAAGGACGACCCGAAGACGGACGTCGTCGAGCGCATCCCGTTCGTGGTGGAGATCCGCAAGGACGTCCCCATGGACCCCTACGGCGGTGACTGGGTCGGCAAGAAGCTCGACTTCGTCAACATCGGCGTCATCGAGTCCGAGCACGGCACGCACGTCGCGGGCATCACCTCGGCCAACGGCCTGTTCGGCAACAAGAAGATGAACGGTGCCGCGCCCGGCGCCAAGCTGGTCTCCTCGCGCGCCTGCACCTGGACCGGCGGCTGCACCAACGTCGCGCTCACCGAGGGCATGATCGACCTCGTCGCCAACCGCGGCGTGGACATCGTCAACATGTCCATCGGCGGACTGCCCGCGCTCAACGACGGCAACAACGCCCGCGCCGCGCTGTACACGCGCCTGATCGACACCTACGGCGTCCAGCTCGTGATCTCCGCCGGCAACTCCGGCCCCGGCGCCAACACCATCGGCGACCCCGGCCTCGCGGACAAGGTCCTCTCGGTCGGCGCCTCCATCTCCAAGGAGACCTGGGCCGCCAACTACGGCTCCAAGGTCGACAAGCCGTACGCGATGATGCCGTTCTCCTCGCGCGGCCCGCGCGAGGACGGCGGCTTCGCGCCCGTCATCACGGCGCCCGGCGCGGCGATCAACACCACCCAGACCTGGCTGCCCGGCGCCCCGGTCGCCGAGGCGGGCTACACGCTCCCGGCCGGCTACTCCATGCTCCAGGGCACCTCGATGGCCTCCCCGCAGGCCGCCGGCGCCTCCGCGCTGCTGCTCTCCGCCGCCAAGCGCGCCCACCTCGACCTGACCCCGGCGAAGCTGCGCACCGCGCTGACCTCGACCGCGGACCACATCAGGGGTGAGCAGGCGTACGCCGAGGGCTCCGGGCTCATCGACATCGAGAACGCCTGGGACGCGATCGAGGACGGGGCGAGCGCGCACACGTACACCGTGAAGGCGCCCGTCGACACCGCGATCGACTACGCCCTGAAGACGCCGGGCTTCGGCACCGGCATCTACGACCGCGAGGGCGGTCTGAAGGCCGGGCAGAAGAAGACCTACGACGTCACGCTCACGCGGACGTCGGGCTCGTCGAAGCCGGTCCTGCACAAGCTGTCGCTGAAGAACAACTCCGGTGACACCTTCCGCATCGCCGGATCGAGCCACGTCTGGCTGCCGCTGGACAAGCCCGTCACGGTGCAGGTGCAGGCGCGTCCGGACTCGGCCGGGCTGCGCAGCGCCGTCCTGGAGGTCGACGACCCGCGGACCGAGGGCGTCGACCAGCAGGTCATGGCGACCGTCGTCGTCTCGACGCCGCTGGCCAAGCCGGCGTACACCGTCACCGGCAAGGGCTCGGTGCAGCGCAACAGCACCACGTCGTACTTCCTGACGGTGCCCGAGGGCGCCAAGGCGCTCCAGGTGCGGATGAGCGGTCTCAAGGCCACCAGCCAGACCCGCTTCATCTCCATCCACCCCTACGGCGTCCCGGTCGACGACACGTCGACGCCGAGCTGCTACCCGAACTACGAGAACCCGGCCAACACCTGCCGCCCGGACCTGCGTTCCTACGCGGACCCGCAGGCCGGCGTCTGGGAGATCGAGGTCGAGGCGCGCCGTACGTCGCCGCTGCTGGACAACCCGTACACGCTGGAGGCGTCGGTGCTCGGCGCCACCTTCGACCCGGCGGTGCGGACGCTGCCCGAGGCGAAGGTCGGTACCCCGGCCGCCGTGGACTGGAAGGTCACGAACGACTTCGCCGCCATCAAGGGCGGCACGCTCCAGGGCGGCCCGCTCGGCTCGTCGAAGTCGGCCCGGCCGACCATCGCGGACGGGACCACGCAGACCTCGACGGTCGAGGTGCCCGCGGGCGCCGAGAAGCTCGACGTCTCCATCGGCAACGTCTCCGACCAGGCCGCCGACCTCGACCTCACGGTCAAGGACTCCTCCGGCGCCGTCGTCGCGACGTCCGCCGACGGTGACTCCGAGGAGGCCGTGAGCATCCCGAAGCCGGCCGCCGGCACGTACACGGTCGTGGTGGCGGGCTACTCGGTGCCGTCCGGCTCGACCGCCTACGACTACGTCGATGTCTTCTTCTCGCCGGCGCTCGGCTCGGTGAAGGTCGACGAGGCGAAGACCGTGACGCTGGCCAACGGCGCGTCCACGGACGTGGCCGCCGAGGTCACCGCCGCGGCCGCCGCGCCGGAGGGCCGCGAGTTCTTCGGCGAGGTGCGGCTGCTGAACGAGCGCGGTGTCGCCGCGGGCGTCGGCAGCGTGAAGATCGAGAAGGTCACGCCGTAGCACGCGGCGTGGGGTGAGCGCGGGGGCGGACGCCGGTGGCGTCCGCCCCCGTCGCCGTCTCAGCCGCCGGGCGCGGGCGTGCGGTCGCACCGGACGCCGCGCGAACCCGGCAGCGCCGTCAGCACCGTCGCGCGCAGCCGTTCGCGGTCCGCGCCCGTGACCCAGGTCCGCGGCCGCCCGCCGCCCGCCGGGATGGCGATGAGCGGCCGGTCCCCGGCCTTCGGGCGCGGCCGCGCGTCGTGGTCCACCGGGAACGTGAGCGTCCGTGCGCCGCCCGACTCCGGCTTGAGGTAGCGGTCCACGCGGAGCGTGATCCGGTCCTGGCCGGTGCCGGGGAGCCGCTCCACCGCCACCACCGTGCCCTCCGCGATGAGGCGGGAGCAGGCGACGAACCCCTCCGGGCTCACCTTGCCGCCGCCGGCGGCGGCCGGCTTGTCGGCGGCGGAGTCGAGCCCGCCGCCGCTCTGCGCCAGGGCCCACACCATGGCGCCCGCCACCGCCAGACCGCCGGCCGCCGCGAGCCCGGCGAACGCGATCCGCAGCGGCCTGCGCCGACGGGCCGGCGCGGGCGGCCGGACCGGTACCGGGCGGGACGGTGTCGGCTCCGGGCGGGCCGCGAGCGTGTCGCCGAGCCGGCGCACCTGGTCCCGCAGGAACGCCACGTCCGCCGCGACGGCCGCCAGACCCGGATCGTCCGTGGCCGCGGGCTCACCGGCGAGGGCCAGCCGCAGGAGCCGGTCCTCGCGTGCGTCGTCGTCCTCCACCTCACACCACCTCCTGCTCGTGCAGCCGGACCCGCAGCAGCCGGACGGCCGTGTGCAGCCGGCTCTTGACGGTGCCCTCGGGCACCCCCAGCTCGGCCGCGATCTCCCGCACCGGCAGGTCCGCGTAGAAGCGCAGCACGACCACCTGCCGCAGCGGGTCCGGCAGCGCGTCCAGGCCCTCGGCGACGGTGAGCGACAGCACGCGGGTGTCGGCCGCGTCCCCGGCGTCCTCCTGGCGCAGCGCGGCGAGCCGCTCCCCCAGCCGCTCCTGGCGGCGGCGGGCCCGGTGCCAGTCCATGGCCAGGTTCGAGGCGACGACCGCCGCCCAGGCCGATACGGACCGCGGCGCCTCCTGCCCCTTCGCCGCCCGCTCCAGGAGCCGCAGCCGTACCTGCTGCACCCCGTCCGGGAGATCGGCGTGGGCCACCCCGCCCAGGGACAGGACGGCCCGCACCCGGTCCTCTACGGCGGCGTCCAGCGGGTCGTCCGGACGGTCCTCGGCACCTCTGCCGGGTCTTCTGCGCAGCACTGCCCCTCCCCTGCCCGCGTGTGACCTACGACGCGCCGGGCGCCCGGAACGTTCGCTCCCGCCTGTGGTGAACCCCACGCGTCCCGGACCGCGGACAATCGATTGGACAAGTCGGGTCTGGACAGACGCATCATGGACGCACCCGCCAGGCCGGTTGGCCGCACGCAAGCACGGAGGAACCCCTGTGAAGGTCGGAATCGTCGGAGCCACCGGTCAGGTCGGCACGGTCATGCGCAAGATCCTCGTGGAGCGGGCCTTCCCGGTCGACGAGCTGCGCCTGTTCGCGTCGGCGCGCAGCGCCGGGACCGTGGTGGACGGCGTGACGGTCGAGGACGCCTCGGCGGCCGACTACACGGGCCTGGACATCGTGCTCTTCTCCGCCGGCGGCGCCACGTCCAAGGCGCTGGCGGAGAAGGTCGCAGCACAGGGCGCCGTCGTGATCGACAACTCCTCGGCCTGGCGCAAGGACCCCGAGGTCCCCCTCGTCGTCTCCGAGGTGAACCCGCACGCGATCACGGACCGTCCCAAGGGGATCATCGCCAACCCGAACTGCACGACGATGGCCGCCATGCCGGTGCTGCGCCCGCTGCACGACGAGGCCGGCCTCGAAGCGCTGGTCGTCGCCACGTACCAGGCCGTCTCCGGTTCGGGCCTGGCCGGGGTCGCCGAGCTGCACGGGCAGGCGCAGAAGGTCGTCGCGGAGGCCGACAAGCTCACGCACGACGGCGGTGCCGTGGACTTCCCCGAGCCGGACGTCTACAAGCGGCCCATCGCGTTCAACGTGCTGCCGCTGGCCGGCAACATCGTCGACGACGGTCTGAACGAGACGGACGAGGAGCAGAAGCTCCGCAACGAGTCCCGCAAGATCCTGGAGATCCCCGGGCTCAAGGTCTCCGGCACCTGCGTGCGCGTCCCGGTCTTCTCCGGCCACTCGCTCCAGGTGAACGCCCGCTTCGCCCGCCCGATCTCCGCCGAGCGCGCCACGGAGCTGCTCGGCGGCGCGCCCGGCGTGGAGCTCTCCGACATCCCGACGCCGCTCCAGGCCGCGGGCAAGGACGCCTCCTTCGTGGGCCGCATCCGTGGTGACGAGACGGTCGAGCACGGTCTGTCGCTGTTCATCTCGAACGACAACCTCCGCAAGGGCGCTGCGCTGAACGCCGTGCAGATCGCGGAGCTGGTGGCCGAGGAGCTCCGGGCCAAGTAGGTGCGGGGGGTCTGACGCGGGGTCGCGTCTGCCGGGCCCTGGCCGTCGCCGGGTGCGGCTCGTGCCGTGGCCGGTCGCGCAGTGCGCCTTCCAGGGGCGCGGGGAACTGCGCGAGGAGCCCCACCGGAGCCGCGGACAGCCGACCACCCGCGACCCGACCGGACAGCCCGCCCCTGGCTGCCCGGACCCGGCACTCGTACTCAAGGTCGGCGTACCTCGAAGTGCAGGCAGCCGTACTCGACGGCACGGACGTGGACCAGCGCGACGGCCGGGTCGGCGAACGCCTCGTCGAGGGCCGCGTCGAAGCCCGCCGTCGCGGCGGCCGGGATCTCCAGGAGGCGGCCGCCCGCGATGTGCCCGCGGGCGTCGTAGCGGCGCAGGGTGCGCAGGGCGCCGGGCCGGTCGAAGGGGTAGTGGCCGGGGTCGGGGACGTAGCCCGCGCAGTCCGCCGCGTCCGCGTGCAGGAAGACCGGGCCCTGTTCGTCGTAGGCGCCCGGGTCCGCGCCCGTCACGGCGGCCCAGCGGCGCAGCGGCGCGTACGAGACGAGCGCGATCCGCTCCCCCGCGCGGACCGGCGTCAGGCAGCAGCGCAGCGGGGAGCCCGCGTCGCCGGCGGTGGCGGTGTACGGGACGCAGGGCCGGCCCGCGTCGTCGGTCGTGCGCAGTTCCTTGAGGGCGGTCGCTCCGATGGGGCGTGCGGTGTACCTGGTCATGGCCACAGCCTCGTACCGGGCGCGCCTGCCCACCGGCGGAAAACGGACATCGCGCTCGTCCGTCCCTCCGTGGAAGGATGACCGGCGACGTCACAAGCGTCGATCACGCAACCGCACTAGGAGATGACCGCGTGCCTGGCACCAATCTGACCCGCGTAGAGGCGCAGCAGCGGGCGAAGCTGCTCACCGTTGACTCGTACGAGATCGATCTCGACCTCTCCGGCGCGCAGGAGGGCGGCACCTACCGGTCGGTGACCACCGTGCGCTTCGAGAGCGCGGAGGCGGGCGCCGAGACGTTCATCGACCTCATCGCGCCGGCCGTGCACGAGGTCGTCCTCAACGGCCGCTCCCTCGACGCCGCCGCCGTCTTCCAGGACTCGCGCATCGCGCTGAGCGGTCTGGAGGAGGGTGCGAACGAACTGCGGGTCGTCGCCGAGTGCGCGTACACGAACACGGGTGAGGGGCTGCACCGCTTCGTCGACCCGGTCGACCAACAGGCTTATCTGTACACGCAGTTCGAGGTGCCGGACGCGCGGCGCGTGTTCGCGAGCTTCGAGCAGCCGGATCTGAAGGCGACGTTCCGGTTCACCGTGAAGGCGCCGAGCGGCTGGACGGTGATCTCGAACTCGCCGACGCCCGAACCGGAGAACGACGTCTGGAGCTTCGAGCCGACGCCGCGCATCTCCACGTACATCACGGCGCTCATCGCCGGCCCGTACCACGCGGTGCACTCGGCGTACGAGAACGCCGAGACCGGGCAGCGCGTGCCGCTCGGCATCTACTGCCGCCCGTCCCTCGCCGAGCACCTCGACGCGGACGCGATCTTCGAGGTGACGCGGCAGGGCTTCGCCTGGTTCCAGGAGAAGTTCGACTACGCGTACCCGTTCGCCAAGTACGACCAGCTGTTCGTGCCGGAGTTCAACGCGGGCGCGATGGAGAACGCGGGCGCGGTCACCATCCGCGACCAGTACGTGTTCCGCTCCAAGGTGACGGACGCGGCGTACGAGGTGCGGGCGGCGACGGTCCTGCACGAGCTGGCGCACATGTGGTTCGGCGACCTGGTCACCATGGAGTGGTGGAACGACCTGTGGCTGAACGAGTCGTTCGCCACCTACGCGGAGGCCGCCTGCCAGGCGTACGCGCCGGAGTCGAAGTGGCCGCACTCGTGGACGACGTTCGCCAACTCCATGAAGACGTGGGCCTACCGGCAGGACCAGCTGCCCTCCACGCATCCGATCATGGCCGAGATCAACGACCTCGACGACGTCCTGGTCAACTTCGACGGCATCACCTACGCCAAGGGCGCCTCCGTCCTCAAGCAGCTCGTCGCCTACGTCGGCGAGGACGAGTTCTTCCAGGGCGTGCAGGCGTACTTCAAGCGGCACGCCTTCGGGAACACCCGCCTGTCCGACCTGCTCGGTGCCCTGGAGGAGACCAGCGGCCGGGACCTGAAGGCCTGGTCGAAGGCGTGGCTGGAGACGGCGGGCATCAACGTCCTGCGTCCCGAGATCGAGACCGACGAGCACGGCGTCATCACGTCCTTCGCGGTCCGCCAGGAGGCCCCGGCCCTGCCCGAGGGCGCCAAGGGCACCTCGACGCTGCGCCCGCACCGCATCGCGATCGGCCTCTACGACCTGGACGAGGCCAGCGGCAAGCTGCTGCGCGGCGAGCGGATCGAACTCGATGTCACCGCGAGCGAGTCGACGCAGGTGCCCGCGCTCGTCGGCAAGCGCCGCCCCGCCGTGGTCCTGCTCAACGACGACGACCTCTCCTACGCCAAGGTCCGGCTCGACGAGCGCTCCCTCGCCGTCGTCACCGAGCACCTCGGCGACTTCGAGTCCTCGCTGCCGCGCGCGCTGTGCTGGGCGTCGGCCTGGGACATGACGCGCGACGCCGAGCTGTCCACCAGCGCCTACCTGGACCTGGTGCTGGCCGGGATCGCCAAGGAGTCCGACATCGGCGTGGTGCAGTCGCTGCACCGCCAGGTGAAGCTGGCCATCGACATGTACGCGGCCCCGGCCCACCGGGACACGCTGCTCGGCCGCTGGACCGAGGCGGCGCTGACGCATCTGCGGACCGCGGACGCGGGCAGCGACCACCAGCTGGCGTGGGCCCGCGCCTTCGCGGCGACGGCCCGTACGCCGGAGCAGCTCGACGTGCTGGAGGGCCTGCTGGAGGGCGCGCAGACCATCGAGGGGCTGGCCGTCGACACGGAGCTGCGCTGGGCGTTCGTGCAGCGGCTCGCGGCGGTCGGCCGGTTCGACGAGGCGGAGATCACGAGCGAGTACGAGCGGGACCGTACGGCGGCCGGTGAGCGGCACGCGGCGACCGCCCGGGCCGCGCGGCCGACGCCCGAGGCGAAGGCGGAGGCGTGGGCCTCGGTCGTGGAGTCGGACACGCTGCCGAACGCGGTGCAGGAGGCCGTGATCGGCGGGTTCGTCCAGACCGACCAGCGGGAGCTGCTGGCTCCGTACACCGAGAAGTACTTCGAGGTGCTCCAGGAGGTCTGGGAGTCGCGGTCCCACGAGATGGCGCAGCAGATCGCGGTCGGTCTGTACCCGGCGGTGCAGGTGTCCGGGGCGACGCTGGAGCGGACGGACGCGTGGCTGGCGTCGGGGTCGCCGAGCGCGGCGCTGCGGCGTCTTGTCTCCGAGTCGCGGGCGGGGGTGGACCGGGCGCTGCGGGCGCAGTCCGCCGACGCGTAGCCGCTCCGCGGGGTGCGGGTCCTGGCCGGCCCGGGGCCCGGGGGGCTTCCGGTCCGGCCGCGCGTCCGGCGGGGCTCCTCGCGCAGTTCCCCGCGCCCCTCGGTTGTCCTTCGACTGCCGCGCCGCCGTGGTTGCTCGCGCAGTTCCTCGCGCCCCTCGGTTGTCCTTCGGCTGACGCGCCGGTGGGGCTTCTCGCGCAGTTCCCCGCGCCCCTGGGGGGCTTGCGGCTTCGCCGCTGCCCCCCCCCAGGGGCGCCCCGGAGATGGCGCACGCAGTGCGCATCTCAGGGGCGCGGGGAACTGCGCGACCAGCC
>NZ_JBEXOS010000035.1:0-83736 GCF_040611655.1 Streptomyces sp. NPDC006552 | reverse complement strand
TGGCGCACGCCGGCCGCAAGGCGGAGACGGCGCGGGAGCTGCACCTGAACCGCCAGACCCTCTACAACCGGCTGGCCCGGATCGGGGAGCTGCTCACTCGCCCCGCCGGGACAACCGCCTGTGTCATCCGCGGCTGCCGGTCAAGGACGCGTACACCACGACGTTGTCGGCGTAATGGTGATCCTTCTTCGAGTACGTACCGCCGCACGTGATCAGCCGCAGCCCCGCTCCGTCGATGTTGCGGTACACCTCGACGGTCGGGAAGCGGTCCTTGGCGTAGACCGCCACCCGGTCCACCGTGAACACGGCGGTGCGTCCGTCGCGGCGTGCCACCCGGACCTGGTCGCCGGGGTCGAGTTCGGAGAGCCGGAAGAAGACCGCGGGCACCGCGTTCCAGGTCACGTGGCCCGCGATGACGGCCGGGCCCTTCGCTCCGGGGGTCGGGCCGGGCGTGTACCAGCCGGCCTTCGCCGGGTCGCGGGGTGTGGCCATGGCCGCGTGCCGGTCCAGTCCGAGTTTTTCGAGGGAAGAGGAGACCTTCAGCGCGGGGATGGTGACGCGTACGGGTTCGGAGGGCGGCAGGGCGGACGGTGACGGGCGTTCGCCCCGTGGGGTGGCCGCTTCGGCGGTCGCCGCCGCACCGGGTGTCCGGGGTGCGACGGCCGCGGGGCCGGGTTTGTCGGCCGCCCTGGGCGGCGCGGGCTGTTGCCGTGCGATGCCCGCGCCCAGCAACAGCCCGCCGATGATGACCAGGACGGACAGTCCGACGAAGAACGCGGTTCGCCTGTGCTGCTCCCTGCCGTCCATCTGCTTCACTCCTGTCGGCCGGTCGCGGTGGTCAGTCGTCCTGGTGGGTGTCGGTCGGACGCGGCTTCCGCCGGCCGGCGTAGAGGAGTCCCGCGGCCAGCAGGGCTGCTCCGCCGGAGGCGAGCAGCGCGGGTGACTCGACGCCGTTCGTGCTGCCGGAACCGGTCTCGACTCCACCGGACGGCATCGAACCGACGGCGGCTCCCTTGACCATGCCGCAGTCGGTGGGCGCGGTGGCCTCCTGCGGGAGCTTGGGGTCGAGTTCGCTCTTGCCCTTGCCGAAGTCGTACGTGCCGTTGTGGTTGGGGTCGATGCCGTGCTGGACGATGTGCAGGTCCTTGACGTGGTCGGCGGTGGCCTGCGACACGGCGATCGTGCGGGTGTAGGACAGGTTGCCGGCCTTGTCCGCGACGGGCATCCGGTCCACGGCGAGGCCGCTCTTCATCGACGTGTCGCCCTTGGTGGTCAGGGAGATGTGGATGTTGCCGTAGGACGGGATCCCCTCGGCGGTGGTGATGATGCCGTCACCGTTCTTGTCCGCGCTCGCGTCCGGGCAGTGGAAGTCCTTCCCGGTGGTGTCTCCGTGGATGTGCTGTGCGTGTGGCTGGCCGGGGACGAGACCGTGGGCCTCGATCTTGACCGTCAGTCGAGTGCCGTCGACGCTGAGCATCGCGGTGCCGTGGGCACCGGAGTGGTTCAGCTCGCTCAGGTCGATCTGGTAGGCCGCCCCGGCCTTCTCGTCACCCCCGGACGACCCGCTGTGGGCGAGGGAGGGCGTGGCCGCGCCGAGTGTGAGGGCGGCGGGCAGGGCGAGAAGTGCGGTGAGTCGGGCCGTGCGCTGTGCGATCACTGCGAACATCCCTTTCGAAGCGGCGCACCGGCGTCGCTGCCGGCGAGCCGCGCTTGGGCTCTGATGCAGGTAATCCGTAGCGGCCGCCCGACCGGATTGGGCGGTGGCGACGTCCGGACCCGTGGGGGTGCCTGATCGGGCCGGCAGCCGGATCGACGGAGGGGCCTGAGCCACGGATGCAACAACCGATGCATCGGGGGAACGGAGGCAGCATGAGCGAGTCCGGGAACCGAAACCGCCCCTTGGTGCTGCACGTCGGCAGCGAGGAGCTCGTCATCCGCCGCCGCTACGAGGCGGCGAGCATCAGCAACGACATCCTGATCGCCGGCTGGTTCATCGTGGGCAGCGTCATGTTCTTCTCCGAGGCATGGGCGGTCCCCGGCACCTGGTGTTTCCTGGCCGGCAGCATCGAACTGCTCGTCCGGCCCGTCATCCGCCTCGGCCGCCACCTCCACCTGCAGAAAGTACGCGCGCGCACTCCCGCTGCACCCGGCGCCGCCACCCTCATGGCAGCCCCCGGCTCCCCCGGGGACTACTGAACCCTCCGCCGCCGGCAAGCCCTGATTCCGCCCCGCAGCTCCGGCGGGGTGCGGTGATGCGGTACGTTCTCGCGGACGATGGTGGAGGTTCGGTGACCGCGATGGGGAGTACTGGTGGAGTGGCGTGAGTACGCCGAGCAGATGGCGCTGCTGGCGCGGGATCTGCTGGCCCAGGACTCGGCCCAGTCGACGCTGGACCACATCGCGGCGTCCGCGGTGGAGCTGGTGGAGGGCTGCGACGCGGCCGGCATCCTCACCGTGCGTAAGGGCAAGGCCGTCACCCTGGCCGCCTGCGGGACCATGGCGGCCGAGTCCGACCGCCTCCAGGGCGAGCTGGGCGAGGGCCCCTGCTTCGATCTCGCCCGCCGCACGGACGGGGAACGCCTGTACCGGATCGCGGACCTCACCCAGCCCCAGCCCGCCTGGGAACGCTACGCGGCCCGCGCCCGCGACCTGGGCGTCGGCAGCGTCACCGGCGTCCTCCTGTACACCGACGACGGTGATTTCGGCGCGCTGAACCTGTACGCGCACCGTCCCGGCGCCTTCGACAAGGACATCGAGACCGCAGGCTGGCTCCTGGCCTCACACGCGGCGGTCGCCCTGGCCAATGCCCGGATCATCGATCAGCTCGAGGACGCCAAGAAGACCCGGCACGCCATCGGTGAGGCCATGGGCATCCTGCGCGAACGCCACAGGTTGAGCGAGGACGACGCCTTCAACGTGCTGCGCCGCATCTCCCAGCACCACAACATCAAACTCCGCGACGTCGCCCAGCAGGTCCTGGCCAGCGGCCCGACGGCCTGAAGCCCCTCGCCCGCCGACCGGCTCCGCCGGTCCGGTCGGCCGGGACCGGCACGGTCCCGGCCGGGCAGGCCCGGCTTGTCAGCCGCCCTGGCCACCGAGTGGGGCCCCGCCGGGAGCGTCGGCCAGCTCGATCGTCGCGGTGACGCGTTTGCCCACCGCCTCGCGGTGCACCCCGAAGTCCTGGCAGACCGCCATGACGATCTCCAGACCATGCTGACCCACCCGGCCCGGGTCGTGGTCGCGGGCCACCGGAAGCGTCGGGTCGCTGTCCCACACCGACACCTCCACCGTGCCCCGCTCGGCCTCCATGGTCAGCAGGCACGGGCCCGGCGCGTACTTGCAGGCGTTGGTCACCAGCTCGCTGACCACCAGCTGCACCAGGCCCACCGCCCGCTCGGACACCGGCAGCCCGTGCACCACACGCAGATCCGTCAGGAACGAACGCGCCGCAGCACGCGTCCCGGCGATCCCCTCACTGCCCTCGATCGCCACCGACACCAACAGCAGAACATCCTCCAGGGGCTGCTGAGCCCTGCCGTCATCAGCCCGATCCATCCCGCGCCTCACTTCCGAAGCACACTCACCCCGCCCCGCTACCCCCGAACCCCCCTCGCACTCCCCCGCCTCGGGAAAGTCCATTTTCCGGCGATCTGTTCCGGTGCGCGCCAGCCGGCCAGAGCACGTACTCGACGGATTGGACGGCGGCGTCGGCCATGGCCGTTTCCGCGCCCGGGGACGGCCGGTCACGGTCACGGACGAGCCCGGCGCGGGTGGCGGTCCTGTGAAAGCCGGGGCATTCGGGGAAGTAGGCGCACAACCTTAAGGAGGTTGTCGTGCATCGTGACCGGATCGGACTGGCCGAGGTACTGGCTGCGGCGGAGGAGGCCGCGCCCGTGCGTTCCCTGGACGTCGTGGCGCACAATCTGCGCGAGCGGTTCGGTGCGCGTTCGGTGTCGTTCCTGTTCGTCGACGTCGTGGGCCGGCGGCTGCTGCGGGTCAACGAGGAGAAGACCACCCGGCAGGAGCGCGGCGCCGACCAGGTGCTGCGGGACGGCAGTGTCTACGACGAGGTCCTGCGATCCCAGAAGCTGGTGGTGGCGCCGGAGGGCGTCCGAGGGCAGCGGGTGCTCGCGCCCGTCACCAACCGGGGTGACACCATCGGCGTCCTGGAGCTCTACCTCGCTCATGTCACCCAGGATGTGCTGGAGCAGGTCGAGGAGGCCGCGCACGCGCTCGCGTACATCATCGTCACCGACCGCCGCTTCACCGACCTGTACCACTGGGGCAACCGCACGGCCGAGGTCTCGCTGGCCGCGGAGATCCAGCGTCAGCTTCTGCCCTCCGCTCCCTCGTGCGAGGCGGTGGAGTTCGCCCTCGCCGGAGCGCTGGTCCCGGCCTCCGACATCGCCGGTGACACCTACGACTACAGCCTGGAGGAAGACACCCTGCACCTGTCGATCACCGACGCCATGGGCCATGACGTGGCCGCTTCCCTCATCGCCACCCTCGTGGTCAACGCCTCCCGGGGCGCCCGCCGCGCCGGCGCCGATCTGGCCGAACAGGCCCGCCAGACCCATCAGGCCCTCCTCGACCACGGCCGCCGCACCTTCGCCACCGGCCAGCTCCTGCGCATCGCCCTGGACGGAACCGGCGCCCAGCTGGTCAACGCGGGCCATCTGTGGCCGCTGCGGCTGCGCCAGGGGACGGTCGAGCAGATCCGGCCGCACATCAACCTCCCCTTCGGCGTCAGCGGACAAGGGCCGTACAAGGTCCAGGACATCGACCTGCGCCCCGGCGACCGCCTGGTGCTCTACACCGACGGCATGCAAGACCGCCAGGCCGGCTGTGTCGACCTGCCCGGCATCATCCGCGACACCGGCGCCGAACACCCCCGCGAAGCCGTGCGCGCCTTGGTCGCCGCCGTCGCCGACGCCTGCGGCGGCCAGGTCGAGGACGACGCCACGGTCCTGTGTCTGGACTGGTACGGCCCCCGCTCCACACCAGCCGCCCGGTGACGGCACCCGGCGGCTCCGACCGATAGCAGCGCGGTCGCGGTGCACCCGAACCTTGACCGACGTTAAATGTTGCCGTATGGCAACTGTTCGCTCTAGAGTGGCCACGCCGCACCACGGACCGAGGCTGTCGGCGCATTCCGCACCGGCGGGCCGGGGGTGGCCGCCACCGACGAGGGGCCGGCTGTGGACTCGCGAGACACCGATCAGCGCATACGTCTCATCGCCCACAGCTCGCCACAGGCGCTGACCCTGGCCGTGTCCGGTGAGGTGGATCTCGAATCGGCGGAACCCCTGCGCCTGGCGCTGGCCGCCGCCGCACGGTTCCATGGCCGGGTGTGCGTGGATCTGTCGGCGGTGGCCTTCGCCGACACCACTCTCGTCAACGCGCTGCTGCAAGCCCGGCTGAGCCTCGGGGAGCGGCTGCGCGTCGCCGCGCCGTCCCGGCCCGTCCGGCGGCTCCTGGTCCTTCTCGGCGTGGACGGCGTGCTCGCCCTGGATCCCCCCGGCGCCGCGCGCCGCGCGCAGCCACCACACCGATCCCGTGTGCCGGAGCCCCGCGCGCCCGAGGACGACGGCGCAGAGGCCGCTCCTCCGGCCGCCGACCCCTGGGAACCGGCCGGCACCCACAACTGCGGCCCACGCCGGAACTGACGGCCACCGCACGACAGTCAGGCCGGGCGTACGATGCGCAACGGCTCCTCGTCGGCCGTGTCGCCCCCCGCGTCCCCGGGTGCCCCGTCCACCACCGCTGCCGCCGCGTCCCGGAACGCGGCCAGTCCCGCGGCGAGTTGCCCGAGCGCCTCCGGAGCCATCGCGTCCAGCACGGGTCGCAGTTCTTCCGCCTCCTGGGTACGGACCTCGTCGAGGAGCGCCCGCCCCTGCCGGCTCAGGTGCAGCTCCACCTCCCGGCGGCTCGCCACACTTGAACGGCGCTCCACCAGCCCGGCCGCCTCCAAGCGGTCGCACAGCCGGCTCGTGGCGGGCGGACTCGAACCGAGTGCGTCACCGAGCGCGCGCAGGTTGCCGCCTTCGAGCCGTCCGATCGCGACCAGGGCCCGCAGCTGCGAGACGGATATGGGTCCTGGCGGCGCCGATCGCTGGGCCCTGCCGCGCAGGACGCCGAGAAGCCCTGTCACCTCTGCGGCGAGGACCGCCGCCTGTGAAGGAGTCGTGGGGCTGGGGCGCACCGCCCCACTGTGTCACCTGATGCCGCGTGCTGTCAGCACATGGCCGCCCACAGTCCCGCAGCAGCAAGCACCGCAATAGGGCCGACCCGCAGGAGGAGAGCGGGCCATCTTCTGAAGTGCATTGCGGACAATTCGGAGCATGGGTGATGGCCACATCAGGCGCGAGTCGCGTGAATAGGGATGCGTCCATGAACGCCAAGCAACGGCACCACGCCGTCGCTTTCGAGCCCGCCCACCCTGCCTCGCGCAACCGTAGGGTCGCCGCGTTCGTGCTCGGCGCGCTGGTCTGGGTCGCCGCCGGCGTCCTCGCGGTCGTTCTGCTCGGGCACAGCTTCATCGTGCGGCGTATCCCGCTCGCCGAGGGGATCTCCTGGTGCGGCTTCGGTCTCGCGCTGCTCGTCGGCATCGCGCTGCGACACCGGGAGGAGCGCCGTGAGCTTCCTTGACGTGCTGCTCTTCTTCCTCGCGTTCTGTCCGGTGGTGACCGGCGCCGCGTGGATGGTGGGAGGCGTGCTCTTCCACATCCTGGAGGAGCGGTCCGCCGTCACCGCGCCGCCCGGGGCTGGCGCACGGCAACTACTTCACCGGCGACCAGCGCTCTGTGCTCCCCGCCCGTCTCAGGTCAGCGCCGCGAGCCGTTTGATCTTTCGCCGCACCACGTACAGCGGGATCACCCCGAAGATCCCGAAGGACATGTCGATCACCGACCACCAGAAGGGAATTCCCCGGACCGGCCCGCAGACCAGGGCCAGTGGGATGATCCCGGCGCAAGCGATCATCCCGAACTCGACCACCCAGATGTTGCGTACCGGGTCGCGGAAGGGCCCGTAGAACGCGACGGCGATGACCAGGTGGGCGAAGGCCAGCCAGTCAGTGCCGTAGAGCAGGAACGGATAGTCCGTGTCGGCCTCCTCGAGTCCGGCGCGGACGCGTTCCAGCCAGTCCATCAGCGCGGGCATGTGCTCGCCCACCGGCAGCCGGGTCAACAGCTCGTCTGCCCAGCGCAGTTCATGGACGAGCGGAAAGGCCGTGACCCCGCTGAGGACGAGGCACACGACGAAGAGGACCAGCCACACACGAACGCCCTTGAGCTGGGCGGCTCTGTCATTCACGGCAGCAGCCTACGCCTTTTTTGAACGCGTTCAACATTAGGTCACGGGTTCAGTCCTGTACGCCGCCGCAGAGCGGCCCGGTCGGGGCAGGCCCGCCACCCTCGGCACCCGACCGCCTTCCGGCCACACTTGGCGCGAAGCGGAACCACGGGAGGGGAAGGGGCCACAGATGGGCGAGCCGTTCAGACGTCGGGCGCAGAGCCAGCTGGGTGAGGGCGAGGCGTTGAAGGAGGAGATCCTGCGGGCGGCCGCGCGGATGCTGGCGGAGTCCGGGCGGGAGGGCGAGTTGTCGCTGCGGGCCGTGGCGCGGGAGGTCGGGATCGCCGCCCCCAGCGTCTACCTGCACTTCAGGAACCGGGCCGAGCTGGTCGACACGCTCACGCGCCGCGCCTACGGCAGGCTCGCCGCCGAGTTGCGCGAGGCGCGGGCACAGTGCGGTGAACCGCGCGCGGCCGTGCACGCGGTGGCGCGGCGCTACTGCCGGTTCGCGCTGGACAACCCGCGGGTCTACCGGCTCATGTTCGGCATCGAGCGCATCGAGGTGCCCCGGGACGAGGTGACGGCCCATCCGCTGTGGCAGGTGCGCGCGGTGTGGGACGAGGCCGTGTCCGCGTACCGCCCGGCACATGCGGCCGGGCCGGAGCGCGAGCGCCGGGTGGACCTGCTCTGGTTCTCCCTGCACGGGATGGTGGCGATGGCGGTGGCGCTGCCGTTCGCCGTCGACCGGGCGGCGCTGCGGGACCGCGCGGCGGACCTGGTCGACCTGGTCCTGGCCGAATAGCGCCGATGACAAGTGCCGCCGCACCGTGCATCGTTGCCCAGGGCACCTAACGGCGTTAGGAAGGTGCCGCCGCAGCTCCTTCCCCACGGAGGTACACCATGGCCGACACATCCACGGTTCCGGCGGACGTACTTGTGCAGCACCCCAGCCCCCGGGCGGCCGGCTGCCCCTTCGACCCGCCCCCGGCCCTGCGGGAGCTGACCGGCCGCCCCCTGACCCGGGTGCGGATCTGGGACGGCAGCACGCCCTGGTTCGTGGCCCGCCACGATCTGATGCGCACCCTGCTGGGCGACCCCCGGGTCAGCGCCGAGCCGGAGCGCCCCGGCTTTCCGCACCGCTCGGCCGGCCAGAAGGCCAGCGGCCTCGGCCGCCGCACGTTCATCAACATGGACGATCCGGACCACGCACGCCTGCGCCGCATGGTGACCGGCCCGTTCGCGGTGAAGAGGATGGAGGCGCTGCGGCCCCGGGTGCAGCAGATCGTCGACGGCCTGATCGACGAGATGCTCGCGGGCCCCAACCCGACCGACCTGGTACAGGCGTTCGCCCTGCCGGTCCCGAGCCTGGTCATCTGCGAACTGCTCGGCGTGCCGTACGCGGACCACGACCTCTTCCAGCGGAGCACGAAGGTCATCGTGCGCCGCGACTCGGCGCCGCAGGAGGTGGCGCAGGCGTCGGCCACGCTCACCGACTACCTCGACGCGCTGCTCGCGGAGAAGCAGCGGCGACCCGCCGACGACCTGTTGTCCGTGCTCGCGACCAAGCAGGTGGCCGCGGGGGAGATGACGCGCCGCGAGGCCGCGCAGATGGGCGTCCTGCTGCTGGCCGCGGGCCACGAGACGACCGCGAACATGATCGCGCTCGGCACCCTCGCCCTGCTCTCCCACCCCGACCAGCTGACCCTGCTCCGCGAGAGCGAGGACCCCAAGGTGGTCGCCGGGGCCGTCGAGGAGCTGCTGCGCTACCTGAACATCACGCACTCCGGGCGCCGGCGCGTGGCGCTGGAGGACATCGAGATCGACGGTGAGGTCATCCGCGCCGGTGAGGGCATCATCTTCGGCGGCGAGGTCGCCAACCGCGACCCGGCCGCCTTCCCCGGCGACCCCGACGCCCTCGACCTGCGCCGGGACGCGCGCCGCCACGTCGCCTTCGGGTTCGGCGTCCACCAGTGCCTGGGACAGCCCCTCGCCCGCGTGGAACTCCAGGTCGTCTACAACACCCTCTACAAGCGCGTCCCCACCCTCGCGGCGGCCGCCGGCATCGACGAACTCGAGTTCAAGCACGACGGGTTCGTCTACGGCGTCTACGAACTCCCCGTCACCTGGTGACCGATCCCGCTCCCCCACCACCCCCGCGCCCCGAATCGAGGAGCACCATGCACGTGGAAGTCGACCGGCCCAAGTGCGTCGCGTCGGGCCAGTGCGTCCTGCTGGCCCCCGAGGTCTTCGACCAGGACGACGACGGCATCGTCGAACTGCTCACGGCCACCCCCGACGCCGCACACCACGAGAACGTCCGGGAGTCGGCCGCGGTCTGTCCCGCCGCGGCGATCCGCCTGGCGGATCGGTGAGCGAGCGGGTGCCCCTGCGCCGGATCGTCGTCGCGGGGGCCTCGGCCGCCGGGCTCGCGGCCGCGGAGACCCTGCGCAGGGAGGGGTTCGGCGGCACGCTCACCCTGGTCGGCGCGGAACCCCATCTGCCCTACGACCGGCCGCCGTTGTCCAAACAGGTCCTGGCCGGCGCGTGGCCCCCGGAGCGGACGGCCCTGCGCGCGGGCGCGGACCTCGCCGCACTCGACCTGGATCTGCGGCTGGGCACGGCCGCCACCGGACTCGACACGGCCGCCCGCGCCGTCGCCCTCTCCGACGGTGCCAGTGTCGGCTACGACGGCCTGATCGTCGCCACGGGGGTGCGGCCGAGAGGGCTGCCCGAGTGCGCGCCGGCGGACGGTGTGCACGTGCTGCGCGGCCTCGACGACGCGCTCACCCTGCGCGACCGGCTCGCGGCGGGCCGCCGGCTGGTGGTCGTGGGCGCCGGGTTCCTCGGCTGCGAGGTGGCGTCCTCGGCCCGCGCCCTGGGCGTGGCGGTGACCCTGGTCGAGCCCGCCCCGATCCCGCTCGCCCACGCGGTGGGCGAACAGGTCGGCGGCCACCTCGCGCGGCTGCACCGCGACCGGGGCGTGGACCTGCGCCTCGGCACGAAGGTCACCGGGATCGAGACCGGTGCCGCCGGGAGGCGGGGCGTGCAGCTGTCCGACGGCACGGTGGTGGTCGCCGATGACGTGCTGGTCGCCGTCGGTTCTCTGCCCAACACGGAGTGGCTCGGCGGGAGCGGGCTCGACACCGGGGACGGGGTGGTGTGCGACCAGTACAGTGCCGCGGCCCCGGGGGTGTACGCGGCGGGCGACGTGGCCCGCTGGTACCACCCGCTCTTCCGTACCTCCCTGCGGGTCGAGCACCGGACCAACGCCGCGGAGCAGGGCATGGCCGCCGCCCGCAACCTGCTCCGTCCCGAGCGGGCCGAGCCGTTCGCCCCGGTCCCGTACTTCTGGTCCGAGCAGCACGGGGTCAGGATCCAGGCGTTCGGGCACCTGCGCGGCCACGACGAGGCGCGCGTGGTGCAGGGCGACCCGGCCGAGGGCCGCTTCCTCGTCGCCTACCGCACCGGGGCCACGCTCACCGGCGCCCTGGCGGTCGCCATGCCGCCCAGGGAACTACGCCGCTGGCGCACGGCCGTGGCCGCCGGCACCGCGTGGCAGGAGCTGTTCGAGCAGGGACCACCCGCCGGACCGTGACCGAGCGGCGCGCTCGCGACCCCGGGGCGGCGGACGCGGCGCCCCGGGCCGCCTGGCACGGGTCTGCCGCGATACCGCGCAGCGCCGCGATCGTGGTCAGCCCGCACCTGCCCCTACAACAGCACCCGCAGGTCGAGCGGGCCGGGAGGCGGGAGTCTCTCCTGGCCGGGGCGGGCGCGGAAGCCGTCGAGCAGGTGGGCGGCCAGTCGGCGCGAGGCGCGCTCGTCCTCGGGCAGCGCCGTGATCAGCCCGCCGTGCGCGAGCAGCGCCGCGATCAGGTCGGCCGGCGCGAAGTCCGCCCGGAGCCCCGCGGTCTTGGCCCGTCGCACGAGCCCGGCGAGGTCGTGTTCGGCCTCCTCCCGTACGCGTGCGTGCGCACTCGCTTCCGCCGGGAACGCGGCGAGGAAGGCGGCGGGGAAACCGCGCTCCGCCCGTTGCAGCCGGCACAACTCCTCGAACAGGCCGCGGAACCCGTGCCACGGGTCCGGGTCGGCCACGGCCGTCGTCAGCGCGGCCCGGCAGGCGGCCGTCTGGTCGGCGAAGGCGTCGCGCAGCAGGTCGGTGCGGGTGGGGAAGTGACGGTAGAGCGTGGCCGGTCCCACCCCGGCGCGCCGGGCGACCGCCGTCATCGGGGCGTCGATACCGCGCTCGGCGAAGACCTCGCGCGCGGCGGCGAGCAGCCGGCCCCGGTTGCGACGGGCGTCCCGGCGCCGGGCCGGCTCGGCGCGCGCCGCGGCGCCGCCGTCGGGACGGTGCTGCGACGGGCCACCGGCGGCGGGGTCCGGGATCCGAGAGGAACGAGGGGTCACTGTCTCTCACCTGCGACAGAAACGGACAGAGGCTTCCGTTTTTGATCCTACGCTGCTGGGACGGGCGCGGAACGGCGCCGGGAGCGAGGACGCGAAGGTGGCAGCCGATATGGACGCGAGGGACCAGAGGGAACCGGCGGAACGGACGGGTGGCGGTGAGGAGGCAGCGGCCGGGACGATGCGGGCGGTCCTGTTCGACCGGTACGGGGGGCCCGAGGTGCTGCGGGTGCGGCAGGTCGCGCGCCCGGTCCCCGGGCCCGGCGACGTACTGGTGAAGGTCGCCGCGTTCAGCGTCAACGGCGGTGAACTCGCCTACCGTGCCGGCCGGTTGGGCTCGCTCGGCGGCCGGTCGTTCCCCAAGCGGATCGGGCTCGACTTCACCGGCACGGTGGCCGGGTTCGGCCCGGCGGGGGGCGCCCACGGGCTTGCCCTCGGCGACAGGGTCTGGGGTGTGCTGGGGCGGACCTCCGGGTTCGGCAGCGGAGCGGAGTACGTGGCGGTACGCCCCGAGCGGATGGGCCGGGTCCCCGACGGCGTCGGCCTCGTGGCGGCCGCGGCGCTGCCGGTCGCGACGACCGCGGTGACCGCGCTGCGCGACAAGGCCCGGCTCGGGCCGGGCGAGCGGCTGCTGGTGCGGGGAGCCGCCGGCGGCGTCGGGAACGCCGTGGTGCAGCTCGCGGCCGCCGCGGGCGCCGAGGTCACCGGTCTGGCCCGCGCCGCGAACCTGGACTTCGTACGCGGCCTCGGCGCCCGGACCGCCGTCGACCACCACGCGGTCGCGCCGCGGGAGCTGGGCCGGTTCGACGTGGTCGTCGACACCGTCGGCACCCGACTGGCCGACTACCGGGCCCTGTTGGCGCCGGGCGGGCGGATGGTCACGATCGCCTTCGACCTGGGGCGGCCGGTCCGGTCCCTGGGTTACCTCGGGGTGAGCGCGCTGCGTCACGGCCGCGGCCGGGTCCGGTTCTTCAGCGGGGACCCGGGCCGCGCCCTCTTCGACGACGTGGCCGCACACGTGGCCGCGGGCCGGCTGCGCCCGATGGTGGACACCGTCTTCCCGCTGACCGAGGTGGCTGCCGCGCACCGCGCGCTGGAGGCGGGTGGTGTGCGGGGCAAGTACGTGGTGTCCGTGGCCGGTTGACGAAGACGCCGTCCGCGTCAGGGCGGGCGGAGTCAGAAGGCGTAGCGGATGTGCAGCCACGGGGCGTGCCGCGCCAGGAGTTGGCGGAGGCGGGCCAGGGACTGCTGTTTGACCGGGAGGGCGTAGCGGACGTTGAGGGCGCCGTTCTGGGAGCGTTTGGTCTCCTGGGCCGCGGGCTGCCACAGCACGTCTTCGGCGCGTGGGTGCCAGCCCAGATTGACCTCGTGGAGCGCTTCGTTGTGGGTCAGCATGATGATCTCGGCCGCAGCCTGGTCCTTCACGCGCGCGGGCAGGACGTCGTCGAGGTGGACGAGGAGGTCGGCCCAGTCCCGCTGCCAGCCGGGGCGCAGGACGACGGGCGAGAGGTTGAAATGGACCTCGTACCCGGCGTCCAGGAAGTCGGCGGCCGCGGCGATCCGGTCCGGGACCGGGCTGGTGCGGATGTCCAGGAGCCGGGCGTCGTCGGGCGGCATGACGGAGAAGCGCACCCGGGTCCGGCCCTGCGGGTCCAGGGCGAGCAGGTCCGGGTTGACGAACTTGGTCGCGAAGGAGGCCTTGGCCGTGGGCAGGGTGCGGAACGCGGCGACGAGGTCCGCGGTGTTGTCGCAGACCAGGGCGTCGACGGAGCAGTCGCCGTTCTCGCCGATGTCGTAGACCCAGGCCTGTGGGTCGCACTGGTTCGGCTCGGGCTTGGGGCCCTGGGCGCGTACGTGGCGCCGGATGTGGGCCACGATCGCCTCGATGTTCGTGAAGAGGGTGATCGGGTTGGCGTAGCCCTTGCGGCGGGGGACGTAGCAGTAGGCGCAGGCCATCGCGCACCCGTTCGAGGGGCCGGGGGCGATCCAGTCGGCCGATCGGCCGTTGGGGCGCGTCGCGAGGGTGTGCTTGATCCCGAGGACGAGCGTCTCGGTCTTGATGCGGACCCAGCGGCCGATGTTGCCGTCGTTGCCGTGCAGCTCGGGGATGCGCCAGTGGCTGTCGACCTCGGTCACGCGGACGCCGGGCAGCCGCGCCATGATCTGCCGGCCGCGCGGGGTCTCCAGGGCCGCCGGTTCCGCGTACACCTCGCGCACGTCGAGCATGCGCCGCGCCTGCGGGCTGTCCCGGAACGTCCCGTGCGCCCGCTCCGCCGGGGCGCCGAGGTCCTGCCAGCCGAACAGGGCCTGCTGCTCGGACTCCGCCGGAGCGGGGTCGGGCGTCGGCTCGTCCACGTCCTGTGCCTTTCCGTGTGCGGGGCGGATCGGTTCGGCGCCGTTCCGCGTGGCGCGGGGCCGGTCGCCGCCGTCCCGCTGATCAAAGCGCACGGCGGCGCCCACCGCGACCGACCGGCCGCGCGCCCCCGGCAGGCGCTCCCCTGACCCACCTCCGGCCCGGCCCCCGCCTCCCACCGGCCGGGCCCAGGAGCGGGAACGCCTGTGCGATCATGCTGCGGCGGTGCCCGGCCTGGGGAGGGGCGGGTGGCCGGTCGATGTGGTTCGCGACGGCACGGGACGGCAAGGAGCGCAGCGTGACTTCGGGTGGGGTGCAGGACGGGTCGTCGGTGCCGGACGAGGAGTGGGAGCGGTTCCTCAGGGAGTCCGAGGAGGGCGTGCCGGACGCCCCCAAGGAGCCGTCGGCGCGGGCCCGCATCGTGACGCGCCGGCTCCGCGAGGAGACGGGGCCGCCGCAGGGATGGCGGGCGCCACCGCCGGCCCCGCCGCGGAAGCGGCTGCGGTACGTGGTCGGGCTGCTGGCCGCCGCGGCGCTGCTGTTCGTGGCGCTCGACCCGGGCCGGGTGACCGGCTGGTTCGACGGCGACGACGGCGCGGACGCGGGGCCTCTCGCGACGGAGACGGGCCGGCCCTCCGCGCCGCCGGCCGGGGCAGCCGGCCAGGGCACGTTGCAGGAGCCGTTCCGGGGCTCGCCTGCCGCGCGCTGGGCCGACGGGGTGGCCGGGATCGGCGTGCCCGCGGCGCGGGCCACCGGCTGGATGGGGACCGCGCAGGTCGCGCGGGCGCTGGAGCGGACCCGGGACTTCCTCGTGGCGTCCAGCCTCGACCCGAAGGTGCTGCGGGGCGCACGGCCCTCCCGGGCCATCGCGTTCGTCAACCCGCTCCAGCCGAAGGAGCGGGAGTCCCTGGACACCTCGCTGGCCTCCCCGAGCAGGACGCGGAACCCGCTGGCGTTGTTCAGCCGCTTCGACACCGACCGGGTCCGGCTGGTCGGGGACGTCGTGAAGACGCGGGGCCGGCTGACGTTCCGGGAGGGTGAGCGCGGCGCGCTGGAGGTGACCAGCGACGTGACGTACGTGTACCCGGTGGTGCGCGCCGAGCCCGGCAGTGACGAGGTGGTCCGTGTCATCGTGCGCCGCGAGACGGTGGTGAGCTGGGACGACCCCGCGAGGATCGACACCGAGGCGGGCACCTTCTCCGTGGTGCGCACCAGCCTGGACACCACCAACGCCGGCTGCCGCACCTACACCGGCTTCCTCACCCCCGCCTTCGGGTCGGCGGGACGGCAGGACGGCCCGACCGCGGACCCGTACGACCGCAGCCGCCCGGTGCGGGACGCGGCCGGTGCGGGCGGGGACGCGGAGTGCGGGACCGCCACGCGGTCGTGAGGCCGCGCCGCCCGGCTCACCCGGCGCGCAGCGCGTCGACCGCGATCCGGGCCGCCGTGCCGATGACCGCGTCGGCGGCGGGCAGGACCGCCGCCGTCTGCGCGGTGCGGGTGAAGACGGCCACGGCGTAGCGGCCGCCGTCCGGGTACTCGACGACCCCGGTCTCCGCGCGCAGCGTCGGCAGCGACCCGGTCTTGCCCGCCACGTGCACGTCGTCGAACGGGAAGCCGGACGCCAGCCGGTGCGGCCACACCTGAAGCCCCATCAGGCGCCTGATGGCGGCGCCGTGTTCGGGCGTACAGGCTTCGTCGCGCCAGATCGCGGCGAGCAGCCGGGTCAGGTCGCGCGGTGTGCTGCGGTTGGAACGGGCCGGGTCCAGGGCGCGGAGCCGGGCGATCACGTGCGGGTCGGCCAGCGCCCGGGCCCCGGCCGGACCCGCGTCCTCCTTGATGGTGGTCATCGAGGCGCCGAAGGTGTGCACGGCGTACGTCGCGTCGAGGCCGAGGCGGGCCGTCGTGCGGTTGACGGCGTCGAGGCCGACCCGGGCCAGGAGCAGGTCGGCCGCGGCGTTGTCGCTGACCGTCATCATCAGGAAGGCCAGGTCGCGCAGGGAGAGCCGGGCCGCGTCGAGCATCGCGGCGAGTCCGGTGGGCCCCGGGGTGCGGCCGTCCTGCGCCACCTCGACCTGCTCGGTCAGGTCGAGGTGCCCGGCCGCCGCCTGCGCGTGCAGGGCGACAAGGAGCGGGAGCTTGTGCACGCTCGCCGTGCAGACCGGATAGGCGGCGTCGACGCCGAGCCCGTCGCCCGAGTCGATGTCGAGGGCGGCGAGCCGCCCGGTGACCCCGGCGTCGGCGAAGGCGGCGCGGATGCGGTCGGGGGTGTCGGTACGGATCGTCACAGCCAGTACTCCGCTGCCGGGCGCAGGTGCATGGGGCGCGTAGGGGTGTCGGGGTGGGCGCCCGCGGTGGTCCGCAGGGCGTGCGTGGCCGCGTCGGCGAAGGCCCGCACGGCGCCGTCGCCGTGCCCGCGCGGCCAGGCGACGGAGTGCCGCCAGGCCAGCGGGGAGCCGGCCAGCGGCCGCCAGACGAGGCCGGCGTCGTCCTCGCCGGGCCCCGCGTCGCGCGGGCCGAGGGCGACGGCGCCCGCCGACAGCACCAGTCCGCGTACGAAGCTCGCCCCCTGCCCGTGCCGGACGGCGGCCGGGGTGTAGCCGCCGCGGGCGCAGCCGGTCAGCAGGTCGTCGTAGAGCGCGGGGGCGCCGGAGCGGGGGAAGAGGATCAGGTCGGAGCCGGTGAGCGCGGCGAGCGGGACCTCGGGGAGCGCGGCCGCGGGGGCGGTGCGCGGCAGCAGCACGCCGAGCTCGCGGCGGAGGACGGGGCCGAGTTCGAGGCCGGTCACGTCGCAGGGGTGGTGGATGAGCCCGGTGTCGAGTTCGTGGGCGGTGAAGCGGGCGAGCTGCTCGGTGGTGGACAGCTCGTGCAGCTCCAGCTCCACGCCCGGGTTCAGTTCCTGAAATCTCGTCAGGACCGCGGCGACGGTGGCGCCGGCGATGTCCGGGGGCAGCGCGGCGCGCAGCAGTCCGCTCTCGCCGTCCCGGATGCGGCGTGCCGCGGCGCGCAGCACTTCGGCGCGGGCGAGCAGCTCGCGCGCTTCGGGGAGCAGCAGCATCCCGGCCTTGGTGATCGTCACCTGCCGGCTGGTGCGGTCGAAGAGGCGCACCTGCAGCTCCCGCTCCAGCCGCTGGACGCGCTGCGACAGGGGTGGCTGGGCCATGCCGAGCCGGGCGGCGGCACGGCCGAAGTGTGACTCTTCTGCAACAGCCACGAAGCACTCCAGGTGCCGGATCAGGTCCACGAGCAGCAATCATATGCGAATGTGATCGATCAGTCATCGATATCCGTCTTGGACAGGGGCGGGGACGGATTGCTCTGCTCGGGGCATGACGCACCTTTCCTCCACGCACCTGCCGGGACCCGGTCCGGCCCCCTCGGACCGCCGCCGCCCGCCGCGCCGCACCGGGCTCAAGGCCGTTGTCGCCGTGAGCGTGGTGCTCGCGGTCGCGGCGGGCGGCGCGTACGCCGCCGGCGCCGGCCCCTTCGCGCGCGGCGACGAGCCCCTCGATCCGGCGGCGGCCGCGCAGGCCCGCGCCTTCCTGGCGGACTGGGCGGGTGACCGGCTCGACGGCGCGGCCGCGCGCACCACGAACCCGGCCACGGCGCGGGAGGTGCTGCGCAACTTCACCTCCGGGCTCGACATACGCGGGCCGCGGCTGACGGCGGCGCGAGCGGCACGGACCGGCGACGGCGACGGCGAGGTCCGGGTCCCCTTCACCGCCAAGATGCCCGTGTCGGGGCTCGGCACCTGGACGTACCGCTCGCAACTCCCGCTGCGGAAACAGGGGAACGGCGGCTGGAAGGTCGACTGGAAGCTGTCGCTCGTCCACCCGCATCTGAGCGAGAGCGCCAAGTTCCGGCTGGAACGCGAGGAGACGGCGGCGCCGCAGGTCACCGACCGCGCGGGCGCCTCCCTGACCGGCGGCTCCTATCCGTCCTTGCAGGCGGTGCTGGGGCAGTTCGCCCCGGGCGGCGGCGGACCGCGCGGGGCGATCCGGCTCGTCGACCGGGTCACCGGCGACGTCGAGGGGACCGAGGCCCGCTTCGGCGGGAAAGGAGCGGGCGGCGACAAGCCGGTCGCGACCACGCTCGACGCCTCCTGGCAGGCCGCGGCGGAGCGGGCGATGGCCCACGCCGACGGCAAGAACGCCTCGCTCGTCGCCCTGCGTGTCGACAACGGCGAGGTCCTCGCCATGGCCAACTCCCCCGCCACCGGCTTCAACCGCGCCGTCTCCGGCACCTACGCCCCCGGCTCCACCTGGAAGATCGTCACCAGCAGCGCGCTGCTGCTCAATGGGTCGGTGGCGCAGGACACCGTGGTGGACTGCCCCAGACACCTGGTGGTGGGCAAGGAGTTCCACAACGTGGAGACCTCCGAGTTCCCCGGCGCGACCTTCCGCAAGGACTTCACCGAGTCCTGCAACACGGCCTTCATCAGCCTGCGCGGCAAGCTCGGCGGCTCCGAACTCGGAGACGTGGCACGGAAGTACTTCGGGGTCGGCCAGGAGTGGCACGTCGGTGTTCCGTCCTACGACGGGTCGGTGCCGGTGCCGAAGGACGAGACGGAGAAGGCGGCGTCGATGATCGGCCAGGGCCGCGTCCAGGCCAATCCGCTGATCATGGCCTCGGTCACGGCGACGGCGGCGTCCGGCACCTTCCACCAGCCGGTGATCGTGCGCGGCGGCGAGGACACGACGCGGACCACCGCGCTGCCCGCGCCCGTCGTCGCGCAACTGCGCTCGATGATGCGGGCCACCGTCACCGAGGGGACCGCGCACGTGCTGGCGGATCTGCCCGGCGGGATCGGCGCGAAGACGGGCACCGCGGAGGTCTCCGAGGGCGAGCCGAACAACGGCTGGCTCGTCGCCCGGCGCGGCAACGTCGCCGTCGCCTGCGTGGTGGAGCAGGGCGTGACCGGGGGCGGTTCGGCGGGCCCCGTCCTGCACAGCCTGCTGTCGGCGGTGCCGGACGACCCGTCGTAGCCGCGGGCGTCAGCCCCAGAACGCCTGGGCCAGCGCCGCCCCGGCGAAGGCCGCCCCGAGCCCCGCGGCGATGCTGCCCACGACGTTGGCGGCGGCGAGGAGGCGGGCTCCGGTCCCGGCCAGGCGCAGGGTCTCGTACGAGAAGGTGGAGTACGTCGACAGGGCGCCGCACAGGCCGGTGCCGAGCAGCAGCTGGAGCCGGTCGGAGGCGGCGCCCGCGGCGGCCGCGCCGGTGACCAGGCCGAGGACGAGAGAGCCCGCGACGTTCACCAGGAACGTGCCCCAGGGGAAGAGCGTGTCGTGCCGGGACCGCAGCAGGCGGTCCGTGGCGTAGCGCAGGGGCGCGCCGACCAGGGCGCCCGCGATCACCAGGAGCCAGTTCACGCGGGCCTCCGCGGGACGGCGCGGCGCGCGAGCCAGGCCCCGGCCCACACGGCCGCGAGCGCGGCGCCCGCGGTCAGGGCCAGGTAGCCGAGCGCGGTGCGCGCCGCGCCGAGGTCGGCCAGCCGCCGGATGTCCACCGCGTAGGTGGAGAACGTGGTGAAGCCGCCGAGGACGCCCGTGCCGAGGAACGGGCGGACCAGGCGGTGCGCGGTTCGCAGCTCGCCCAGCACGACCATGAGGACGCCCATGGCGGCGCAGCCGACCACGTTGACCAGCAGGGTCGTCCAGGGGAAGGCGTCGGTCGCCGTCGGCCACAGGAGGGAGGCGCCGTAGCGGGCCGAGGCGCCGAGCGCGCCGCCGAGCGCGACGGCCGCGAGGACGGGCCCCTGACCCCGCCACGGCTGCGGGCCGGGCCCGGGGGCGGGCGGCTCGATGTCGGGGTCGACGGGGTCGTCGCGCCTGGGCGCGCGGGCCTCTTCCACGGGGTGCTCTCCTGTCCGCCGGGCGTCCGCGCCACCGGCGGCGCGGACGCACATCGTCGCAAGGAGGGACCGCCGACGGCGTGCAGGGGCGGCGGCCGGGTGCGGCGGGCGGCCGGGCGATCCGCGCCGAGTCCGCGGCTCACCGCTGCCCCCAGGCCGCAACTCCCCTTACGTTCCGAACACTTGACGGCCTCACCCCACCCTCTTTGACTCAAGCCGTGAAGTAAGGCCACCAGCAACGAACCTCGGGAACTCAGCCACCATCGGGACCTTCGGGAGGAACATTGCGCCACTCCGCTCACACCCCCGCCCCGGGCCGGAGAAGACGGGCCGCCCTGCTCGCCGTCACCGCCCTCGCCGCCGGACTGCTGCCGCTCACGAGCGCCGCGACCGCTGCGGCGGACGACCCCGCCCCCGTGCCCATCGACCGTTTCGAGGGCGAGGTGCCGTTCGCCGCGCAGCCCGCCGAGGGCCTCTTCACCTGGGGCGGCGATGCGGACGACCCGCCGAAGCTGGAGCTGACGGAGCGCGCGGACGCGCCCGAGGGCGCCCAGGTCCTCGAAGGCTCGTACGACATCAGCGGCTACGGCGGCTTCACGCACGACTACGCCGCCGACCAGCCGGCCCGCGACTGGTCGGCGTCGAAGGGCATCCGGTTCTGGTGGTACGGCCAGAACACGGCGCCGCTGCCTCCCGGTTCGGGCAAGAAGATCAGCTTCGAGATCAAGGACGGCGGCGCGCACGGCGAGGCGTCCGAGCTGTGGACCACGTCGTTCACCGACGACTGGCAGGGCTGGCACCAGGTCGAGATCCCGTTCACGCAGTTCGCGTACCGCACGGACTACCAGCCCGTCGGCGGCATCGACCACGTCCTCGGACTCGACAGGATGTGGGGATACGCCCTCACCCTGCCGACCGGCGGCAAGGGCCGGTTCGCCCTCGATGACGTGGAGTTGTACGGGAAGGCCGATCAGGCGCTGCGCGCGCAGGTGTCGACGGACGCCGGGGTGTACCCGGTGAAGGAGGGTGGCGCGGCCGACGTCAGAGTCTCGGTCACGACGACGGGGAACGTACCGGTCGCGGACGACGTCACCGTCACGTACGCGAGCGGGGGCGGGACCGCCACGCCCGGCTCGGACTACGTCCCGGTCAGCGGCACGCTCACCTTCCCCGCGGGCACCGCGTCCGGCGCCGCCAAGACGGTCAGGATCCGCACGGTCAAGGACCGCGCCCGGGCCGAGAGCGCGGAGACCGTCCCTCTCGCGCTGACGGTCACCGGCGCCAAGCCGCCCGCCGAGAACCCGGTGGCCGTCATCGACGCCCACGGCCTGCCGTATCTCGACGCCAAGCTCCCGGTGCGGAAGCGGGTCGCGGACCTCGTCTCCCGGATGTCGCTGGACGAGAAGATCGGCCAGATGACGCAGGCCGAGCGCAACGCCCTCAACTCCCCCGGCGACATCGCCGGCTATGGCCTCGGCTCGCTGCTCTCCGGCGGCGGCTCGGTGCCCACTCCGAACACGCCCGAGGCCTGGGCCAAGATGATCGACGGCTATCAACTCCGGGCGCAGGCAACGCGGTTCCAGATCCCGCTGATCTACGGTGTGGACGCGGTGCACGGCCACAACAACGTCGTCGGCGCCACGATCATGCCGCACAACATCGGTATCGGCGCCACGCGCGACCCCGCGCTCGCCGAGCGGACCGGTGCGGTGACCGCCTCCGAGGTGCGCGCGACCGGCGTCCCGTGGGACTTCGCGCCCTGCCTGTGCGTGACGCGTGACGAGCGCTGGGGCCGCTCCTACGAGTCGTTCGGCGAGGACCCGGCGCTCGTGACGTCCATGGAGACGATGATCCAGGGCTTCCAGGGCCGCGCCGACGGCCGCGACCTCGACCGGAACGACAAGGTGCTGGCCACCGCCAAGCACTTCCTCGGCGACGGCGGCACGGAGTACGGCTCGTCGGCCACGGGCTCGTACACCATCGACCAGGGCGTCACGAAGGTGACGCGGCAGGAGCTGGAGGCGGTGCACCTCGCCCCGTTCGGTGCGGCGGTCAAGCGCGGCGTCGGCTCGGTCATGCCGTCGTACTCCTCCCTGGACATCATCGGCGACGACCAGGGCCCGGTGAAGATGCACGCGAACGCGGCCATGATCAATGGGGAGTTGAAGGGCAAGCTCGGCTTCGACGGCTTCGTCATCAGCGACTACGCGGGCATCGACCAGATCCCGGGCGACTACGCCTCCGACGTGCGTACGTCCATCAACGCGGGCCTCGACATGATCATGGTGCCGACCGCCTACGCGGACTTCGAGTCGGCGCTGCGCGGCGAGGTGACGGCGGGCCGGGTGAGCCGGGCCCGCGTGGACGACGCCGTCTCCCGCATCCTCACGCAGAAGTTCGAGCTGGGCCTCTTCGAGAAGCCGTACGCGGACACCTCGCACCTCGGCGAGATCGGCGGCGCCGCGCACCGCGCCGTGGCCCGGCAGGCCGCGGCCGCGTCGCAGGTGCTGCTCAAGAACGCCGGGAGCGTGCTGCCCCTGAAGAAGTCGCAGAAGGTGTACGTCGCCGGGTCGAACGCCGACGACCTGGGCAACCAGACCGGCGGCTGGACCATCACCTGGCAGGGTCAGTCGGGGCGCAACACCGACGGCACGACGATCCTCCAGGCGATGCGCAAGGCGGCACCGGACACCGCGATCGCGTACTCCAAGGACGCCTCGGCGCCGACGGCCGGGTACGACGTCGGGGTGGTCGTCGTCGGCGAGACCCCGTACGCGGAAGGCGTCGGCGACGTCGGCAACGGCAACGACCTCGCGCTGACCGCGGCCGACCAGGCGGCGGTGGACACGGTCTGCGCCGCCATGAAGTGCGTGGTACTCGTCGTCTCCGGCCGTCCGCAGCTGCTCGGGGACCGGCTCGGGGAGATCGACGGGCTCGTCGCGTCCTGGCTGCCGGGCACCGAGGGCGACGGCGTGGCCGACGTGCTCTACGGCAGGCGGGCGTTCACCGGCCGGCTGCCGGTGACCTGGCCGAGGTCGGAGGCGCAACTGCCGATCAACGTCGGCGACTCCTCCTACGACCCGCAGTTCCCGTACGGCTACGGCCTCACGACTGCCGCCAACGCGCCGGCCGGTAGCGCGGCGGCCCTGCGTGCCCTCGCCGTCGAGGCGCGGCACGTGCACGGCGCGAGCGCCGGGCGCGCGCTCGTCGACAGGGCGCGGCTGCTCGTCCAGCAGAAGGCGGGCGACAGGGTGACGGCCGGGTGGGCGAAGCCGTTCGCGGAGGCGGAGCACCTCTCCCTGACCGGCGACTACGCCGGAGCGCTCGCCAAGCTGCTGCGCGCATATCTGGCGGCGTGACCGGAAAGACGGCAGCGAAGAGGGTTCCGTGCGGCCGCCGCGCTTGCGGCCGCCGGAGCCCTCGGTCTCGGCCTGAGCGGCTGGACGCGCTACGACACCGGCCGGGCGCGGTCCACCGGCCCTGAGGGCCGCGGGCGGGGCGGCAACCGGGTGCGTGTGCGCGCCCGTTGGACACCGGCCCGCGACACGCCCGGCCGGGTGCGGCCGGCCCGGCCCGGCGGCGGCCTACGCTCGCGGCGTGGCCCATGTCCGGATCGTCCGAGAGACCCCCCTGCCCGCCGCCGAGGCGTGGCGGCGGCTGACCGACTGGGAGCGGCACGGCGACGTCGTGCCGCTCACCCATGTCACCGTCACCACGCCCCCGCCGACGGCCGCGGGCACCGTGTTCGTGGCGCGCACCCGGATCGGCGACCGGCTCGGCTTCGACGATCCGATGGAGGTCGTCGCGTGGCAGCCGCCGCGCCACTGCCGCCTCGTCAAGCGGGGCCGGCTGGTGACCGGCTGGGCCGAGTTCGACGTACGGGCGCTCGGCCCCGGCCGGACCCGGGTGGAGTGGCGCGAGGAGCTGCGGGTGCGCGGGGTGCCTGCCCTCGCCGACCCGGCGCTGGCGGTGGCCGGGCGGTGGATGTTCACCCGTGCGATGAAGGGCCTGCTGCGGGACGGGAGTTGACCGGCCGGGCCGGGCGGCCCGTCACAGCATCGGCGGGTTGGCGTACCGCGTCAGTTCCAGGGCCTGCTGCGGGAACCACGCCCCCGCCTTCGGGTCGGCGGTGCCGCGTTCGGGGTCCTCGGGTCCCTGTGTCCCGCGCAGGCAGAGGCCGTCGGACTCCCCCGGCGTCTTGATCCACAGACGCGCGTCCTGGAGCGGGTCGCCGGTGCGCAGGGTGGGGCGGGCGCCGAGGCCGCGGCCGGGCGGGTTGCACCAGTCCTGCGGGTCGGTGTACTTGCCGGCGGGCGGCGTCCACGGGCCCTGACCGTTGCGGCTGGAGTCGGTCACGAAGTGCGTCATCCGGGAGGCGGGCACCTGGACGTGCGCGTCGATCCAGGCCTGCGCCCCGGCGCGCGGCGCGGACTGCTGCGGGCAGTCGGCGGCGTCCCCGCCCCCTCGCACGTACGCGATGCAGGACGAGATGAGCTTGCCGTACCAGGAGTTGGCGTCGTCGGTCTGGTAGTTCGAGGTGTTGGTGTAGAAGCCGGAGGCGCGGGTGACGCCGCCCTTGATGAGCCGCGGCACGATGGAACTCACGGTGTGCCAGGCGGGGTGGCCGGTGTCGAGGTAGACCCGGGTGCCGCGCAGCGGTTCCAGCGTGTCGACGGCGTAGTTCACCTCGGCGTACCGGGCGGCGGTCTTCGTGCCCTCGGCGTCGTCCTGCCCGCAGTCCGCGGGCAGCAGGGCGAGCGCGTCGGGCTCCAGGACGACCAGGGCGTCCCGGGCGCCGATGCCGCGGGCGACGGCGTCGATCCAGGTCTGGTACTCGGCGGTGTTCGCGGCGCCGCCGGCCGAGTAGTTGGCGCAGTCGCGGCCGGGGATGTTGTAGAGCGCGAGGACGGGCAGGGCGTGGGCCCGGTCCGCGTCCCGGACCACGTCCCGGGTGAGCTTCTCGACGTCGGCCGGGCTCTGGTCGCCGAACCACACGGCCTGCGGGGTGGCGACCATGGCGGTGACGCGGGCCGCGTCCCGGTACTGCCCGGTCTGGACGAGACCGCGGATCTGGCGCAGGGCGTCGGGGTTGGGCGCGGGGGTGTAGAGCCGGGCGGGCGCGCCGCCCGGCCCGTCCGCGACGGCGGCACCGGGCCCGCCGAACAGGAGCGCGGAGACAGCAAGGGACAGAGCGGCGGCGGCGGTCGCGGCACGGCGGCTGCCGCGCACACGGGGATATCCGAGGGGACCTCGCACGGGTTCACTCCTGGGGTCGCAAGGACACGGGGGCGTGCGGACGCGGGAGAGCGCTCGTGGCGCGTACCTCGCTTGGGAGCGCTCCCAAGCGAGGGTCGGGGATGCGGTGGCGGGGCGTCAAGTACGGCGCCGGGTAGGTTTGTTGTCCCCGGCCCCCCGCGTCGCCGTCGTCGGCGGATACGATCTCCGGGAGCCCGGGACGGGTCGGCGGGCAGAGGAGGAACCGTGCACGAACTGGAGCTGCGGGTCGACGGCGGGGCCGAGGCGACGCCGGACCAGCTGGACCGTCACGTACGCGCCCTCTTCCAGGACCTGCGCAGGCTGGGCGCGCTGCGCGTGGAGCGCAGGACGCGATCGGCCCCGGCCGGGTCGATGGCCGGTGCCGGGCACGACCTCGCCGTACTCGTCCTCAGCGGCGTCTTCTCCGCGGCCGGACTCAAGGCTGTCTCGGACGTCGTCGTCGCGTACGTGAACCGCTCCAAGGCCCGGTCCGTGGAGTGGGAGTTCGACGGGAACAAGGGCACGTTCACCGCCGTTTCCGCGAAGGAGCAGCAGGCCCTCATCGAGGCCGTGACCGCGCGGATCGCAGCTGGCCCGGCGGCGGACGCGGCCGACCGGTACGAGGTGGAGGGGACCGATGGCGGGGCGCCGGATCGCGCTGCTGGTCGCGACTGACGGCTACCAGGACCCGGGCCTCAACCAACTGCGGGCTCCCGCCCGTGGGGCGGCCGAACTCCAGGCGCTGCTGCGGGACCCGGCCATCGGCCGGTTCGACGACGTACGCGCGCTCCTGAACCGGCCGAAGGAGGAGGTGGAGCATGCCGTCGAGGACCTGCTCGCGGACCGCGAGCCCGACGACTTCGTCCTGCTCTACCTCGCCTGCCACGGCATCCGCAACGACGGTGACCGGCTATTCTTCGCCACACTCGGCACCCGCCTGAACCGGCCCGCCGCCACGGCCGTCTCCGCCGAGTTCCTGCACGGGCTGCTCGACGAGAGCCAGGCCGGCACCAAGGTCGTCCTGCTCGACTGCTGTTACAGCGGCCTCTTCCACCGGGGCACTCCCATGTCGCCCGCGCCGGTGGACGTGGAGTCCGCGATCGCCGGCCGCGGGACGTTCGTCATCACCGCCACGACGGCCCTGGAGTACGCCTACGAAGGCGACCAGCTGAAAATCGACAACGCGGTCTCCGCCCCGCGCTTCACCCACGCCGTCATCGAAGGGCTCAGCACGGGCCTGGCCGACCTCAACCGCGACGGCGTGATCACCCCCGACGAGCTGTACACCTACGTCCACGACGCCGTCCGCAACCAGGCGGGCCCCGACCAGACCCCCACCAGGTCCGGCCACTGCGAAGGCGATGTCGCGCTCGCCTACGCGGTGGAGCTGGACATCACCGCAGGCCCCGCGGGGCGCGTCGCCGCCACGCACGAACTGCCGCTCGGGCAGCTGCTGCCGGCCCCGATCGAGACCGCCGACCGGGGTTACACCTGCGACTCCTGGGAGGGCTCCGCCCGGCTGCGCTCTCCGATCGGCCGCCTGGAACACTCGGCGGACGGCGAGCTGATGTGTGTCGACTTCTCCGGGCGCGAGGGCAACGCCGCGGTGGTCGGCAAGCTCGGCAGCGGCAAGACCACCCTGCTGCGCTCACTCGTCCTGTCCCTCGCGCTGACCCACACGCCGGGCGAGACCGAGTTCGTCCTCCTGGAGGGCGCCGTCAACCGGCTCGGGATGCTGCGCGGCCTGCCCCATGTGCGCGGCGTCGCCGCTCCGCACGAGGAGACCCGGGTGAGCCAGGCGCTCGCCGAGGTGCGGGACGCCATCGCCGCGCGCCGCTCTCTGTTCCGCGATCACGACATCGACTCCGTGGAGGCCTTCCGGGCCCTGCGTGCCGAGGGGGCTCTCGGCACGCAGGAGACCAGCGACCTCTTCCTCGTCATCGACGGCTGGCTGGACTTCTGCTGGGAGCGGGCCGGGTTCGCCGACGAGGTGCACCGGCTGGCCAACACCGGCCTCAACTACGGCGTCCACCTGTGCGTGACCGCCCGTCGCTGGAGCGACTTCAGCCCAGAACTGCTCGGGCTCCTGGGGACGCGCGTCGAGCTGGCCCTCGACGACACCCGTGACTCGCTGGTCGACCCGGTGCTCGCCGCGAGCGTGGGTGTCGGCTGGGCGCTGTCGCGGCGGCGCCGGTTCCGGGTGGCCGTGCCGCGCCTCGACGACGTCGCGGGGCACGCGGCCGCACGCCGCTCGCTGGCCGACACGGTCGAGCGGATCCGGGCCGGCTGGCGCAGGGAGCTCTCGGTGCACCGGTCCGGGCCGGCCTGGGTCTCCTTCACCGAGCTCCTGGGGACGGGCCGGCCGGCCGGCTGGGACCCGGAGCACGGCTGGCGGATCCGGCCCGAGGCGGCCCGCCTGACCACCCCGATCGGTACGACGCCCGCGGGCGCCCCGGTCCTGCTCGACGTCAAGGAGGCGGCCCAGGGCGGCGCGGGGCCGCACGGCCTGCTGGTGGGTGCGGCCGGGTCCGGCAAGACGGAGCTGCTGCGCACGCTGGTCCTGTCGTTCGCGGCAACGCACCGGCCCGACGACCTGGCCTTCCTGCTCGTCGGTTCGCCGGGGCGGGGCACTTTCCGCGGCCTGGCGGCGCTGCCGCACACCGCGGGCGTACCCGAGGTCGGTGGGAAGGACGCCGCACCCGTCGCCCGGCTCGCCGCGTTCCTGGCGGGCGAGATCGAGCGCCGCAGCGCTCACCTGCGCGACGCCGGGCACTACGCCTCGCACGGCGACTACCGGCGGGCCAGGGCCGCGGGCACCGCCCTGGAACCGCTGCCCACGCTGCTGGTGGTCTTCGAGGACTTCACCGAACTCACCGCGGCCTGGCCCGAATTCGTCGACACCCTGATCTCACTGGGGCGCGTCGGGCGCTCCCTGGGCGTGCACGTGCTGCTGGCCGCGCGGCGGCTGGGCGACACCTCGCTGCGCGGCCTGGAGACCTATCTCTCGTACCGGATCGCCCTGCGCACCGCCTCCGCGACGGAGTCACGGGCCGCGATCGGGGTCGCGGACGCCAACCGGGTGCCCCTTGACCCGGGCGTGGGCTACCTGCGCCGGGGCTCCGACGATCTCGTCCGCTTCAAGGCCGCCTTCGCCTCGGCACCCGACGGGGAGGAAGGCGGGGAGGACACCTCGGTCCTGGACGCGGTCGTGGCCCGGCTCGCGCGGTACGGCCCGGCCGGTCACCCGGTGTGGCTGCCTCCGCTGGAGGAGCCGCCGCTCCTCGACGAGCTGCTGCCGCCCGTCGGGATCGACCCGGAGCGCGGTCTGCAGGCCCGGCCCTGGCCGGCCGCCGGACAGCTGCGCGTGCCCGTGGGCCTGTGCGACGTGCCCGAGGAGCAGCGCCGCTCGCCGCTGGTCCTCGACTTCTCCGGGGAGGGGGCCCACGCGCTGTTCGTCGGCGCTCCGCGGTCGGGCAAATCAACACTCGTCACCACGCTCATCACGTCGTTCGCCCTCACCCACACCGCGCGGGAGGCACGGTTCTACGTGCTCGACTTCGGCGGCGGACAGCTAGGGGCGCTGGCCGCGCTGCCCCACGTGGGCCAGGTCGCCCGCCGTGCGGACGAGGAACTGGTACGGCGCACCGTCGCCGAGATCGCGGAGATCCTCGCCTGGCGGGAGCGCGAGTGCGCACGGCTCGGGGTCGGTTCGGTCGAGGAGTACCGCGCCCGGTACGCGCGCCAGGAGGACCCGTCGACCGGATGGAGCGACGTCTTCCTCGTCATCGACGGATACACCACGTTCCGCGCCGCCTATGAGAGCCTGGAGCACGCCGTCCACGACATCGCGTTGCGGGGCCGCCTGTTCGGCGTCCACCTGGTGCTCACCGCCCTCCGGTACGCCGAGGTCCGGCCGACCCTGCGCCAGCATCTGGGGTGCACGGTCGAACTGCGTCTCGGGGACCCCGGGGACAGCGAGATCGACTACAAAAGCGCCCGGCATGTACCGGCGGGCCGCCCGGGACACGGACTCGCACCCGACGGGCACCCGCTCCTCACCGCGCTCCCCCGGCTCCGCGCCGACGGGAGCCGGGTGCCTTCCCGGCGACGGGACAACGGGGAGCTGCCGTTGTCCCAAGCCACGGCGGCCCTGGTGGACCGGGTCCTGGCTGCCTGGGGCGATCGCCCCGGGGCGCCGCCGGTCAAGCTGCTGCCGGCCGTCCTCGACCCGGGGCAGCTGCCGTCCCCGGAAGCCGTCCCGGGCGGAGGACTGGCCGTCGGTATCGACGGCACCGCCATGGCGCCGGTGATCCTCGACCTCGACCGGGACCCACTGCTCCTCGTGCTCGGCGACGCCGGCTCCGGCAAGACGTCGTTCCTGCGGTTCCTCGCCCGCTCCCTCGCCGCCAAGTACTCGCCGCAGGAAGCGCAGATCTTCGTGTTGGACTTCCGGCGGACCCTGCTCGGCGACCTGCCGGAAACGCCTGCGGTCAGGTACCTCACAGACCTTTCGATGCTGCGGGACACGGTGGCAGCTCTGCACGCACTCGCCCAGCAGCGGGTGCCGGGGCCGGACATGACGCCGCAACAGCTACGGGACCGGAGCTGGTACACCGGGCCAGACATCTACCTGCTCATCGACGACTACGACCTCGTCACCGCACCGTCCGGCGACGAGCTGCGGCCCCTGATCGAACTGCTGCCCCTCGCGCGCGACATCGGCCTGCGGGTGGTGGTGACCCGCACGGCGGCGGGTGCGGCCCGGGCCCTCTACGATCCGTTCCTGCAACGCCTGGCCGAACTCAGGCACAGCATCGTCCTGTCCGCCGACGCGAGCGAGGGCATGCTCATCGGCTCGACGCGGGCGGTGCCGAAGCCTCCCGGCCGCGGCACCCTGGTGCGCCGCGAGGTCAAGGAAGAGGTGCAACTCGCCTACGCTCCCTCGGCGTTCGAGGGTTCAGGCGACTGACCCGATCCGCCGCGCCGCAGCGCCCTCATGGTGGATCGGCGTATGCGCTCCCGTCAGGGACACCCCGCTGCCGCCCCGGCGATGCGCCACGATCTCCGAAGCGATGGAGAGCGCCACCTCCTCCGGCGTCCGCGCCCCGAGGTCGAGGCCGATCGGGGAGCGCAGGCGGGCCAGTTCCAGTTCGGTGACGCCGACCTCGCGCAGGCGCTCGTTGCGGTCGAGGTGGGTGCGGCGGGAGCCCATGGCGCCCACGTAGGCGACCGGGAGGCGCAGCGCGAGCTGGAGCAGCGGGACGTCGAACTTGGCGTCGTGGGTGAGGACGCACAGGACCGTGCGGGCGTCCACCTCGGTGCGGGCCAGATATTCGTGCGGCCACTCGACGACGATCTCGTCCGCGTCGGGGAAGCGGGCGGCCGTCGCGAAGACGGGGCGCGCGTCGCAGACCGTGACGCGGTAGCCGAGGAAGCGGCCGATGCGCACCAGCGCCGACGCGAAGTCGATCGCGCCGAAGACGATCATGCGGGGCGGGGGGACGGAGGATTCGACGAGCAGGGTGAGGGGCGCGCCGCAGCGTGAGCCCTGCTCGCCGATCTCCAGAGTGGCGGTGCGGCCGGCGTCGAGGTAGGCGCGTGCCTCCTCGGCGACCGTGCGGTCCAGCTCCGGGTGGGCGCCGAAGCCGCCTTCCACGGAGCCGTCGGCGCGCACCAGGAGCGCGCGGCCCATGAGGGCGGCGGGGCCGGAGACGACCCGCGCGAGCGCCGCCGCCTCCCCCGTGGCGGCGGCGGCCAGCGCGGCCGCCAGCACGCCGCGTACGGCCTCGTCCGAGGCGCGTACCGGCGTGACGAGGATGTCGATGACGCCGCCGCAGGTGAGGCCCACGGCGAAGGCGTCGTCGTCGCTGTACCCGAAGCGCTCCAGGACCGGCTCGCCGCTCTCGAGCGCCTCGCGGCACAGTTCGTAGACCGCTCCCTCCACGCAGCCGCCGGAGACCGACCCGATCGCGGTGCCCTCGCTGTCGACGGCGAGCGCCGCGCCCGGCTGGCGGGGCGCGCTGCCGCCGACGGCCACGACGGTGGCGACGGCGAAGTCGCGTCCCTGCCCGGCCCACCGGTCGAGCTCTTCGGCGATGTCCAGCATGGGTCGGTCTCCTTAGCGGTTACGGGGACGAGAGGGGGTGGCGTCAGTGGACGCCGAGCCAGCTCTCGATCGGGTTGAGGGCGAAGTACACCAGGAAGATCACGGTCAGGCCCCACATGAAGCCCCCGATCTCCCGCGCCTTGCCCTGGGCGATCTTGATGGCGACCCAGGAGATGACGCCCGCGGCGACACCGGTGGTGATGGTGTAGGTGAAGGGCATCAGGACCACGGTCAGGAAGACCGGGATCGCGGTGGCGCGGTCGGCCCAGTCCACGTGCCGGGCGTTCATCATCATCATGGCGCCGATGACGACGAGCGCGGCGGAGGCGACCTCCTGCGGGACGATCGCGGTGACCGGCGTGAAGAAGAGGCAGGCCGCGAAGAACAGGCCGGTGACGCTGGAGGCGAGACCGGTGCGGGCGCCTTCCCCGACGCCGGTCGCCGACTCGACGAAGACGGTCTGGCCCGAGCCGCCCGCGACGCCGCCGATCGCGCCGCCCGCGCCGTCGATGAACAGTGCCTTGGACAGGCCCGGCATCCGGCCCTTGTCGTCGGCGAGGTTGGCCTCGGTGCCGACGCCGATGATGGTGGCCATCGCGTCGAAGAAGCCGGCGAGCACGAGGGTGAAGACGATCATGCCGACGGTCATCGCGCCGACCTCGCCCCAGCCGCCGAACTCGACGTGGCCGAAGAGTGAGAAGTCGGGGGTGGAGACCGCGCTGCCGTGCAGTTCGGGGGCGCCGTTGGCCCACTGCTTGGGGTCGATCACGTCGAGCGCGTTGAGGATCATCGCGACGACGGTGCCGGTGATGATGCCGATCAGGATCGCGCCGGGGGTGTTGCGCGCCTGGAGCATGAAGATCAGCAGGAGGGTGCCCGCGAAGAGCAGCACCGGCCAGCCGGCGAGTTCACCCGCCGGGCCGAGCGACAGCGGGGTGGCCTTGCCCATGTGCACGAAGCCGGACTTGTAGAGGCCGATCAGCGCGATGAACAGGCCGATGCCCATGGTGATGCCGTGCTTGAGGGCGAGCGGGATCGCGTTCATGATCATCTCGCGCAGCCCGGTGACGACGAGCAGCATGATCACGACGCCGTACATCACGCACATGCCCATCGCCTGCGGCCAGGTCATCGCGGGCGCGACCTGCGAGGAGATGACGCCGGAGACGGAGAGGCCGGCAGCGAGGGCGAGCGGGACCTTGCCGACGAAGCCCATCAGGAGCGTGGTGAGCGCGGCGGCGAAGGCGGTCGCGGTGATCAGGGCCTTCTGGCCCATCGTGTCACCGGCGGCGTCCTTGCCGGAGAGGATCAGGGGGTTGAGCAGGAGGATGTACGCCATGGCCATGAAGGTCGTGACGCCACCGCGCACTTCGCGCGCGACGGTGGATCCGCGGTCGGATATGTGGAAGTACCTGTCGAGCCAGGACCGGCCGGCCGGCTGACGCGAACCCGCGCCCGCGTCGTCGGCGGTGGTTCTGGGCTCCACGGACTGCTGGGTCATGGTGCCTCGTTTCCCAAGGTTCAAAGGGGCACCCGCGAACTGCCGTTGCGCGTGCGGGATTTGGGATGGCTGCACGACCCGGGGGACGGCCCGAGACGGACGGCGATGGGGCCGGGGGGACGGCGTCGGGACGGCGTCCCCCCGGGTGCTGCTCAAGCGACGGTTACGCGGAAGCGGCCGTGCCCGTGAGGTGCTCGGGCCGCACGGGCGTGCGGTCGAGCGCCAGACCCGTCGCGTTCCGGATCGCCGCGAGGACGGCCGGGGTCGACGACAGAGTGGGTGCCTCGCCGATGCCGCGCAGCCCGTACGGGGCGTGCTCGTCGGCAAGTTCGAGCACGTCGACCGGGATGGTCGGCGTGTCGAGGATGGTGGGGAGCAGGTAGTCGGTGAAGGAAGGGTTCTTGACCTTCGCCGTCTTCGGGTCGACGACGATCTCCTCCATCACGGCGATGCCCATGCCCTGGATGGTGCCGCCCTGGATCTGGCCGATCACCGAGAGCGGGTTGAGCGCCTTGCCGACGTCCTGGGCGCAGGCCAGTTCGATGACCTTGACCAGGCCGAGTTCGGTGTCGACCTCGACGACGGCGCGGTGGGCGGCGAACGAGTACTGCACGTGCCCGTCGCCCTGGCCGGTGACCAGGTCGAAGGGGACGGTGGGCCGGTGGCGCCACTCCTCCTCGACCTCGACGGTCTCGCCCTCGAGGATGTCGACGAGGTCGCCGAGGACCTCGCCGCCGTCGGTGACGACCTTGCCGCCTTCGAGCAGCAGCTCGGCCGTGGCCCACGCCGGGTGGTAGGTGCCCATCTTGCGGCGCCCGATCTCCAGTACCCTCTCGCGCACCAGCTCGCAGGCGTTCTTGACGGCGCCGCCGGTGACGTACGTCTGCCGCGACGCGGAGGTCGAACCGGCCGAGCCCACCTGGGTGTCGGCGGGGGCGATGGTGACCTGGGTGACGCCCAGCTCGGTGCGGGCGATCTGCGCGTGGACGGTGATGCCGCCCTGGCCGACCTCCGCCATCGCGGTGTGCACGGTGGCGACGGCCTCGCCGCCCACGACCTCCATGCGTACCCGGGCGGTGGAGTAGTCGTCGAACCCCTCGGAGAAGCCGACGTTCTTGATGCCGACCGCGTAGCCGATGCCGCGGACGACGCCTTCGCCGTGCGTGGTGTTGGAGAGGCCGCCGGGCAGCTGGCGCACGTCGGAGCCCTCGCTGGACTCCCACTGGCGCTCGGGCGGCAGCGGCATCGCCTTGATGCGGCGCAGCAGCTCGGCGACCGGGGCCGGCGAGTCGACCCGCTGGCCGGTCGGCATGAGCGTGCCCTGCTCCATGGCGTTGAGCTGCCGGAAGGCGACCCGGTCCATGCCCAGCTTGTCGGCCAGCTTGTCCATCTGCGCCTCGTAGGCGAAGCACGCCTGCACCGCGCCGAAGCCGCGCATGGCGCCGCAGGGCGGGTTGTTCGAGTAGAGCGCGATGGCCTCGATGTCGACGTTGTCGATGACGTACGGGCCGACCGAGAGGGACGAGGCGTTGCCGACGACGGCCGGGGACGCGGAGGCGTAGGCGCCGCCGTCCAGCACGATCCGGCACTTCATGTGCGTGATCTTGCCGTCCTTGGTCGCCCCGTGCTCGTAGTGGAGCTTGGCGGGGTGGCGGTGGACGTGGCCGAAGAACGACTCGAAGCGGTTGTAGACGATCTTCACCGGCTTGCTGGTGCGCAGCGCCAGCAGGCAGGCGTGGATCTGCATCGACAGGTCCTCGCGGCCGCCGAACGCGCCGCCGACGCCGGAGAGCGTCATGCGCACCTTGTCCTCGGGCAGGCCGAGGACGGGGGCGATCTGCTTGAGGTCCGAGTGCAGCCACTGGGTGGCGACGTACAGGTCGACGCCGCCGTCCTCGGCCGGGACCGCGAGCCCCGACTCGGGGCCGAGGAACGCCTGGTCCTGCATGCCGAAGTAGTAGTCGCCCTCGACGATGACGTCGGCGCGCTCGGCGGCCGCGTCGGCGTCGCCGCGCACGATCGGCTGGCGGTGCACGATGTTGGGGTGCGGGACGTGGCCGATGTGGTGGTCGTCGCGGCCCTCATGGACGAGGATCGCGTCCGGCGCGGTCGCGGAGGCCTCGTCGGTGATGACCGGTAGCTCCCGGTACTCGACCTTGATCTTGGCGGCGGCGCGGCGCGCGGTCTCCGGGTGGTCGGCGGCGACGAGCGCGACGGGCTCGCCGTGGTGGCGGACCTTGCCGTGCGCGAGGACCGGGGTGTCCTGGATCTCCAGGCCGTAGTTCTTCACGTCGGTGGGCAGGTCGTCGTAGGTGAGGACCGCGTAGACGCCGGGGGTGGCGAGGGCCTCGCCGGTGTCGATGGAGACGATCTCGGCGTGGGCGACCGGGGAGCGCAGGATCTGACCCCACAGCATGTCCTCGTGCCACATGTCGGAGGAGTACGCGAACTCGCCGGTGACCTTGAGGGTGCCGTCCGGGCGGAGCGTGGACTCGCCGATGCCGCCCTTGGCCTGCGCGCCCTGCGTCACGTTGAACGGGATGCCGGTGGTACGTGTGTCGGCCATCTTCGTCAGACCCCCTCGGGCGCGGACTGGCGGGCCGCGGCGAGCCGGACCGCGTCCATGATCTTCTCGTAGCCCGTGCAGCGGCACAGGTTGCCGGAGAGGGCCTCGCGGATGTCCGCGTCGGACGGGTTCGGGGTGCGCTCCAGCATCTCGTCGGCGGCGACCAGCAGCCCCGGGGTGCAGAAGCCGCACTGGACCGCGCCGGCGTCGATGAACGCCTGCTGGATCGGGGCGAGTTCACTGCCCTCGCCGGTCTGCGAGTCGGTGCCCTCGGCGGCCTGCCAGCCCTGGGCGTCCTGCAAGGTCGTGCCGTGCTCGTGGCCGCCGCAGGCGCGGTTCTTCGCGAAGTCGGCGAGGCCCTCGACGGTGACGACCTCGCGGCCCTCGACCTGGCCGGCGGCGACCAGGCAGGAACAGACCGGCACGCCGTCGAGCCGGACGGTGCAGGAGCCGCACTCGCCCTGCTCGCAGGCGTTCTTGGAGCCGGGCAGGCCCATGCGTTCGCGCAGGACGTAGAGCAGGGACTCACCCTCCCAGACGTCGTCGGCTTCCTGCTGACGGCCGTTGACCGTGAAATTGACGCGCATTACGCGACTCCCTCCGTACGGGCGGTGCCGCGGTACGACTCCCAGGCCCAGGTGAGCGTGCGGCGGGCCATGATGCCGACCGCGTGGCGGCGGTAGGAGGCGGTGCCGCGGACGTCGTCGATCGGGTTGCAGGCGGCGGAGCACAGGTCCGCGAACTGCTTGGCGACCGACGGGGTGATGATCTTGCCGTTCTCCCAGAAGCCGCCCTCGTCGAGCGCGGCGTTGAGGAACTGCTCGGCCTCCTTGGCGCGGACCGGGGTCGGCGCGGCCGAGCCGATGCCGGTGCGCACGGTCCGGGTCTCGGGATGCACCGCGAGACCGAAGGCGCACACGGCGATGACCATGGCGTTGCGGGTGCCGACCTTCGAGTACTGCTGGGGTCCGTCGGCCTTCTTGATGTGGACGGCGCGGATCAGCTCGTCCGGGGCGAGCGCGTTGCGCTTCACGCCGGTGTAGAACGCGTCGATCGGGATGCGCCGGGACCCGCGTACGGACTCGGCCTCGACCTCGCAGCCGGCGGCGAGCAGCGCCGGGTGGGCGTCGCCGGCCGGGGAGGCGGTGCCGAGGTTGCCGCCGACGCCGCCGCGGTTGCGGATCTGCGGGGAGGCGACGGTGTGCGAGGCGAGCGCCAGGCCCGGCAGCTCGGTGCGGAGGTTCTCCATGATCGCGCTGTACGGGACGGAGGCGCCGAGCCGGACGGTGTCCGTGGAGCCCTCGCCCACCTCCCACTCGCTCAGCTCGCCGATGCGGTTGAGGTCGAGGAGGTACTCGGGCCGGCGGTGGTCGAAGTTGATCTCGACCATGACATCGGTGCCACCCGCAATCGGCACAGCGGTGGGGTGCTCGGCCTTGGCGGCGAGCGCCTCCTCCCAGCTGGCGGGGCGAAGGAAGTCCATGAGCGGCTCTCTTCTTCGTCGTTCGTGATTCGTGGTTCGTTCGATCGGATCGAGCCACGGATGTGCGGATCGCGGGGGCTCGTTCATGTGCTGTTAACGCGGAGTGGGCCCAGTACACCGCCCGGTGCTCCACCAGGGTCAGTCACGGAAACCATGAAGGAGTTGGCTGACCATCACGGGTGTCTTGTAGATTCGTACGACCGGAGGACATCAGTAACCTCTCCGTTTTCCTGCTGACACCCAGGAAACAGTTCGAGACAGATCGGCGGCGAGACGACATGCGGCTGCGCGCATTGCTGGACACGGACGCGCTGGGCCTCAGGCTCCTCGGCGGCGAGGACGAGCTGGACCGCACCGTCCGGGGCGTGATGACCACGGACCTGCGGGACCCCAGCCGCTACCTGTCCGGAGGCGAGCTGGTCCTGACCGGCCTCGCCTGGCGGCGGGACGCCGCCGACTCCGAGCCGTTCGTCCGCCTCCTGTCCGGGGCGGGCGTGGCGGGGCTCGCGGCCGGCGAGGCCGAGCTGGGCGCGGTCCCCGACGACCTCGTGGCGGCCTGCGCCCGGCACCGGCTGCCGCTCTTCGCGGTGAACGAGTCGGTGGCCTTCGCGACCATCACCGAGCACGTCGTACGCCAGGTCTCGGGCGAGCGCGCCGGCGACCTGGCGGCCGTCGTCGACCGGCACCGGCGCCTGATGACGTCGGGACCGGCCGGCGGCGGCCCCGACGTCGTGCTCGACCTGCTCGGCAGCGACCTCGACCTGCGGGCCTGGGTGCTCTCCCCGGCCGGCCGCGCCATCGCGGGCTCGACCGCGAGCGGCCCCGACCTGCCCGCCGAGGTCTGCGTGCGCCTGGCCGCCGAGCATCTGGCGGCGGCCCGCGCGGGGCGCCGGGCCCCGCACCGGGTGACGATCGACGCCACGGCGTACTCGGTCTTCCCGATCGGCTCGGGCGGCCGCAACGCGGTGCCGGGCGCCCGTGACGTCCGCGAGAGCGTCCTGTCGGACTGGCTGCTCGCCGTCGAGGCGGACGCCGGTGACTGGCCCGAGGAGCGGCTCGACCTGCTCCAGGGCGTGACCCAGCTGATCTCGGTGGAGCGCGACCGGCGCGACGCGGCCCGTACGGTACGGCGCCGGCTCGCCCAGGAGGTCCTGGAGCTGGTCCAGACCGGCGCGGCCCCCGCCGAGATCGCCGCGCGGCTGCGCGTGACCGCCCCGGTGCTGCTGCCGGGCCTGGGCGCGGCCCCGCACTGGCAGGTCGTCGTGGCCCGCGTCGAGTGGCAGGGCGGCGAGATCGAGGGCGGCCCGGTGGCCCAGTCCCTGTTGGAAGAGATCCTGGTCGACCCGCTCTCCTCGGGCTCCGAGCCGTCCGACCGGATCGCGGTGGCGCACACGGGTGACGAGGCCGTCGCGCTGGTCCCGCTGCCCGCGGTCTCGGCCGAGCACGACGGTTCGGAGCAGGGCCTGATCGCGGACTCGCTGCTCGCGACCGTCCGGGAGCCGCTGGCGGCCGGGCTCGCCGACGACGGGCGGCTGACGATCGGCGTGAGCGCCGCCGTGCACTCGGCGGAGGGGCTGCGCGGCGCGCTGGAGGAGGCCCGGCACGCCCGCCGCGTCGCCGCCGCCCGCACCGGCCGGGTCTGCGCCGCCGGCCATCAGGAGCTGGCCTCGCACGTCCTGCTGCTGCCGTTCGTCCCGGACGACGTGCGCCGCGCCTTCACCGCCCGCCTCCTGGACCCGCTGCGCGAGTACGACCGCAAGCACCGCGCGGAGCTGATCCCGACCCTGGAGGCGTTCCTCGACTGCGACGGATCGTGGACGCGCTGTGCGGCCCGGCTCCACCTGCACGTCAACACGTTGCGCTACCGCGTCGGGCGGATCGAGCAGCTGACCAACCGTGACCTGGCGCGCCTGGAGGACAAGTTGGACTTCTTCCTGGCCCTGCGCATGAGCTGACGCCGCGGCGGCGCCGGGCCCGGCCCACCGCGCCCCGCCCTTTGTGAAATCTTTCACCCACCCCCTTGGCCGGGTGCCGCGATCCGTGCTGAGATGCCCCACGACAACTCGGCTCGATGGCGTGCTCGGGGAGGGCAACGTGGCGCATACCGCCATGTCTGGTACGGGAACGAACGCAGGGGACGATCCACTCCAGACCGCGGTATGGCGGCTGCGCTCGCGCGGCTGCTGGGCCGACGCGGCCGCGCTGCTCGACCCGCACGCGCCGACGAGTCCCGCGGCCGCGCTCCAGCGTGCGGCGCTCCTGGGCGAGCGGTGCCTCTACACGGAGCAGGGCTGGGCCGAGGCGGAGGACGCGCTGCGGGCCGCGGAGGCCGTCGCCCACACGGACGGCGAGCGCGGCGCGGCCGCCTGCGAGCGCGGCCAACTCGCTTACGCCTCCACACTGTTGAGGGTTCGGGACCGGGTCGACGAGGCCCGTTCCGCGTTCGGGCGGGCGGCGGCGCTGCTCGCGCCGGGGGCGGCGGCGCGGGCGCTGCTGGACTTCCGGCGCGGCCTGCTGGCGGAGAACCTGGCCGACTCGCCGCAGGCGGCGCGGGCCGCGTACCGCCGGGCGCACGCGGGGGCGACGGCCCACGGCGACCCGCTGCTGCTCTCCTTCACCTGGCGGCAGCTGGCCGGGCTCGCGCTGCGCGAGGGCGAGCTGGCCGAGGCGCGGCACGGGTTCGCGGAGTCGCTGCGGTTGCGGGAGGAGCTGGGGTTCCTGGTGGGGACAGCTCCGGCGCTGGTGTCCCTGGCGGAGGCGGAGCCGGAGCCGGAGGTGTCGGCGCGGCTGCTCTCCGAGGCGGGGCGGTTGTTCCGGTTGCTCGGGGGCGTGCCCACGTGGTTGGCGGGGGCGTTGCCCGCGGCTGCTTGAGGGGTATGGCTCCGCGAGGTGGCCGGGCGGGGAGGCGGCGGGCCTGGGTCGCGGCCCACGGGGCTCCGCTCCTCAACCGCCGGAGGCGCGTGATTCCGGCTCAGCCGAAATGCTGGTGGACCGCCGCGTTCACCGCCGTGACGTCCTGCGCCTCCAGCGCGTCCAGCAGCGCGATGTGCTGCGCCGCGTCCGCGCGCAGGTCGCAGCCTGTCCAGACGATCCGGCGCCGCAGGTCGTCGGCGATCCGTACGAGCTGTTCGTTCCCGGCGAGCGAGAGCAGGGCCCGGTGGAAGGCGCGGTCGGCCTCGGCGTAGCGCGCGAGGTCACCTCGGGCCGCGGCGGCGACGCTCTCCTGCGCGGCGGGCCGCAGCGCAGCCCAGCGGCTCGCCGGCAGGGTGCGGGCGAGGCGCAGCACGATGGGTGCTTCGACGAGGCCGCGCACCTCGGCCAGCTCCGCCCGCTCCCGGGCGGTCCGCACAGCGACCCGGAAGCCGCGGTTCGGCACCACTTCGACGGCGCCCTCGCGGGCCAGCTGCTGCATCGCCTCGCGCACGGGCGTCGCCGAGACCCCGAACCGCTCGCCCAGGACGGGGGCGGAGTACACCTCGCCGGGCGCGAGGTCCCCGGAGACGAGCGCGGCGCGGAGCGCGTCGAGAACCTGCCCGCGCACCGAACTCCGCTCGACCGTCCCGCGCGCGGCGAACCGGGGTACGGGCGGCTCGGCATGCGCGTGCTCGCGGCTGTCCGGCCCGGATGCCTGGGCCGGGGTCCACGCGGAGGCGGACCGCTGCCCGGGAACCCCGAAGGCCGCCGAGCCCTCTGCCGACCGGCGCCCGGCCTGCTCTCCGGCCTGCTTCACCCGGTCATCCCCTTCGCTGCCGTTCCCGCCGATTACCTGCCGTTTGTACCGCACCCAACCCAGAACGATAGGGCGCCGAGGTCACACGTCAAACCCCGCACCCGTCGGGTAAGGTAAGGCTTACCTGCAAACGCTCGTGATTCGGTGGTCACCGCATGCCCCTCGTCACCACGGCGCCCGCCGCGGCCCAGAGCGCGGTCTCGGCCGCCTACGCCCGCCTCACCGAGGTCTTCCCGAGTCTGCGTATCGACGAGTTCGGGCCGGACCGGGCGTTGCCCGGGGAGGCCGGGTGGGTCGGGGCGTGGCAGCTCGCCGAGGGCGGGGGTGCGCTCGATGCCTTTCTCGCCTGGGACGACGCGCAGGTCCGCAAGGACTACGGACAGCGGGCCCGGCCCGATGTCGTCGCCAGTTTCGGCCTGCACCGCTACGCCTGGCCGGCCTGCCTGCTCATCACGGTCCCCTGGTTCCTGCACCGCCGCGTGCCGCGCTTCCCCGCCGCGCACGTCTCGCTCCAGCGCGCGCTGGGCCGGATGGCCGTACGGGTCACCGATTTCGCCTGTCTGCCCGACGACCCGGCGGCGGGCCTGCCCGGCGCGCACGTCGTGCCGGACGAGGAGGCCCTGCGCGCCGAGCTGCGCGCGGCCGTCGCCGAGCACCTGGCGCCCGTCCTCGGCGGCTTCGGGCCCCGGATGCGGCGCGGTCCGCGCGCGCTGTGGGGCATGGCCACGGACGAGATCGTCGAGAGCCTCTGGTACGTCGGTCACCTGCTCGGCGAGGAGCGCCGCGCGATGGCCGAGCTGGAGGAGCTGCTGCCGGGCACGACGAAGCCGTACGTCGGCAAGGCCGCGTTCCGCGAACTGACCGGCCCGGACGGTCAGTCGCTGCCGACCCGGGACCGCGCGAGCTGCTGCCTCTTCTACACGCTGCGCCCGGAGGACACCTGCGTGACCTGTCCGCGTACCTGCGACGCGGACCGCGTCGCACGGCTCTCGGCCGCCGCCACCGCCTGAGCACCACCCGCACCCGGCCGAACCACCCGTCCGGGTGACGTAAATCGAACCCGATTTCCCTTTGTCTCGCGGGAGTTCGAGCGTACGGCCGCTTTGCACGCCCCCTCGCACTCCTATGGCGTGCTCTTGCCCCGAAACCCCCTGCGGGCCCGGGTGGCTGGGCCACTATGGCGCCCGACGCCCGCTCGCTAGGCAAGGGACCCCCTGATGAGACTGACCGACATATCGCTGGACTGGCTGCTTCCGGGCGCCGTGCTGCTCCTGGGCATGCTGGCGGCGGTGGCGGTGCTCGCGCGCGGCAGGCGCACCGGGGACGCCGGGAAGAAGGGCGCGTCGGCCGACGAGTCGTGGGAGCGCAGCGAGGAGCGGCGCAGGCGCAAGGAGGCCGTCTACGGCTCCGCCTCGTACGTGCTGCTGTTCTGCTGCGCCGCCGTGGCCGCCGCCCTCTCCTTCCACGGCCTGGTGGGCTTCGGCCGGCAGAACCTGAGCCTCTCCGGGGGCTGGGAGTACCTCGTCCCGTTCGGGCTCGACGGCGCCGCGATGTTCTGCTCGGTGCTCGCCGTGCGCGAGGCCAGCCACGGCGACGCGGCGCTCGGTTCGCGCATACTCGTGTGGACCTTCGCGGGCGCCGCCGCCTGGTTCAACTGGGTGCACGCGCCGCGCGGGCTCGACCACGCGGGCGCCCCGCACTTCTTCGCGGGGATGTCGCTGTCGGCGGCGGTGCTCTTCGACCGCGCCCTGAAGCAGACGCGCCGCGCGGCGCTGCGCGAACAGGGCCTGGTGCCGCGGCCGTTGCCGCAGATCCGGATGGTGCGGTGGCTGCGCGCGCCGCGGGAGACGTTCAGTGCCTGGTCGCTGATGCTCCTGGAGGGCGTACGGACGCTGGACGAGGCCGTCGACGAGGTGCGGGAGGACAAGCGGCTCAAGACGCAGGACCGGATGCGGCGGCGCGAGCACGGGAAGCTGGAGCGGGCGCAGTTGCGGGCGCTCAGCCGCGGGCACCGCTCGTTCGCCGGGCGCGGCGGTCGCCAGGTGGAGGTGACGGCCTCGGCGGGCTCCGCGCAAGGCGGCGCGGAGCCTGCCATATCGCCCGGGCCGACGCCTACGGAACCCTCGCAGGACCAGCTTCCGCTGCGCGCGCGGCCCTCTCTGCAGGCCGTCCGGAGTGGGAGTGAGGCCCCGGCGCCGCCCGTCCCCGTCGATCTGACGGCGGAGGACGACACCCAGGCGCTGCCCCGGCTCGACACCCTGGAGCAGAAGCTCAAGGACCTGGAGCAGCAGTTCGGCTGAGGTCCGGCCGGCCGCGCCGGGCGGTGCGGCGGCACACGCGTGACCCGTAGGTCACACGGTGCCGCCGTCCAGCTCGAACCACACCACCTTCCCGGTGCGGCCCGCGCCGGGCGCGGCGACGCCCCAGGCGTCCGCGAGGGACTGCACGAGCAGCAGGCCCCGGCCGTTCGTACCGTCGTCGGCGATCGGTACGCGCAGCTGCGGCCGGCGCTCCGTGTCGTCGCGGACCTCGACCCGCAGGCCCCGGGGGCCCAGCGTCGCCGTCAGTTCCGCGTCGCGGTCCGTGTGGACCAGTGCGTTGGTGACGAGTTCGCTCAGGAGCAGCTCGGCCGTCTCCGACCGTCCGGGCCCGCCCCAGTGCAGGAGCAGCCGGCGCAGGGCGCGCCTCGTCTCCGGTACCGCTCTCAGATCCGACTTGCCCAGCAGTCGCGTGAACTGCCCGGTCGCTCCGTCCCTCCGCGCGGCCCCCTCGGGCCCTTCGTTCTCCGGATGTCTCCCGGGGACCCCGGCCTCTGCCGGTCCGCCCCCTGGTCCCTGCCGTCCCATGACCCCCGCCCACACGCCGATCCCGATGCCTTTCTCGCTCTGGACTCGTGCTGCTCGGCCTGTCTGTCGAACGCGTACACGGGGATGCATGCCCAATGGGCCTGTCGGCACTCTTGTTTATTCGGCCGCCCGCCACGGGTGTCCCCCCGCCGGGCGGGGAAGGAAGCGTGGGATTCCCGCAGGACGAGGAGTGACAAGGAGCCGCCGTGCACGACGACCGACACCTCGTGGAGGGCCGCCTCGAACGGGCGATGCGCCAGTTCGTGCGGCCCGCGCAGTACGCGGCGCGGACACCGCTCGCGCTGAGCGTCTGGCACGCGCCGGGCGAGCCGGTGCCCGTGGCCGAGGCGCTGGCAGGATCCTACGAACCCTTCGAGACCGGCACGGCGTGGGGAAAGCCCTGGTCGACCAGTTGGTTCCGGCTCACCGGACAGGTGCCGCGGGAGTGGGCCGGGCGGCACGTCGAGGTGGTGGTGGACCCCGGGTTCTCCGGGGACGGGCCCGGGTTCCAGGCGGAGGGGCTGCTCCACGACGCCGACGGCGTCCCGCTCAAAGGCATCCATCCGCGCAACCGGCACCTCACGGTCGCGGCGCCCGCCGCCGGCGGGGAACCGGTCCACCTCCTGCTGGAGGCGGCGGCCAACCCGGCGGTGCTGCGGGACTTCGCGCCCACCCCGCTCGGTGACGTCCTGACCGCGGGAGATCGGCCCGTCTACCGATTCCGCTCTGCCGACCTGGCCGTACTCGACCAGGACGTCTGGCATCTGGTGCTCGATGCCGAGGTGCTCTCGGAGCTGATGCACGAGCTCGACGCGGAGCGCGCCGCGCGCCACGACATCCTGCGCGCGCTGGAGCGGATGCTCGACGCGCTGGACCTGCACGACGTGGCGGGCACGGCCGCGGCCGCCCGCGCCGAGCTGGCCGAGGTACTGGCCCGGCCCGCGCCGGCGAGCGCGCACTGGATCTCCGCAGCCGGGCACGCGCACATCGACTCGGCGTGGCTGTGGCCGCTGCGCGAGACGGTCCGCAAGGCGTCGCGCACGTTCGCCAACGTCACGGCGCTGGCCCGGGACTACCCGGAGCTGGTCTTCGCCTGCTCGCAGGCCCAGCAGTACGCGTGGGTGAAGGAGCACCAGCCGCACATCTGGGACCGGATCAAGAAGGCGGTGGCGGACGGCACGTGGGCGCCGGTCGGCTCGATGTGGGTGGAGTCGGACGCGAACATGCCCGGCGGGGAGGCGCTCGCGCGGCAACTGGTGCACGGCAAGCGGTTCTTCCGGGACGAGCTGGGGGTGGAGACGGAGGAGATCTGGCTGCCGGACTCCTTCGGCTACACCGCCGCCTTCCCGCAGCTGGCGAAGCTGGCGGGTGCACGCTGGTTCCTGACGCAGAAGCTGAGCTGGAACCAGACCAACAAGATGCCGCACCACACCTTCTGGTGGGAGGGCATCGACGGCACCCGCGTGTTCACCCACTTCCCGCCGGTGGACACCTACAACGCGCAGTTCCACGGCAGTGAACTGGCGCACGCCGAGCGGAACTTCGCGGAGAAGGGCGGCGCCTCGCGCTCGCTCGTCCCCTTCGGCTGGGGCGACGGCGGCGGCGGTCCGACCCGGGAGATGCTGGAGAAGGCGCGCCGGCTGCGCTCCCTGGAGGGGTCGCCGCGCGTGGAGATCGAGAAGCCGTCGGCGTTCTTCCAGGCCGCGTACGAGGAGTACGGCGCGAAGGCGCCCGTCTGGTCCGGCGAGCTGTACCTGGAGATGCACCGCGCGACCTACACGACGCAGGCGAAGACGAAGCAGGGCAACCGGCGCTCCGAACACGCGCTGCGCGAGGCTGAGTTGTGGTGCACGGCCGCCGCCCTGCACGACCCGTCGTACGCCTATCCGTACGACGCTCTCGACCGGCTGTGGAAGACGGTCCTGCTCCACCAGTTCCACGACATCCTGCCCGGCTCGTCGATCGCCTGGGTGCACCGCGAGGCCCGTGACACCTACGCCCGCGTGCTCGCCGAGCTGGACAAGATCACCGGTGAAGCGGTGGGCCGGCTCGGCGCCGGTGAGGCGGTGGCCCTGAACGCCTCGCCGTACCCGCGCAGCGAAGTGGTCGCGCACGAGGGCCGGTTGACGCGGGTGAGCGTCGAGGGGCTCGGGGCCCGGAGCCTGGCCGAGGCCGCCGAAGAGGTCCGGGGGCCCGGCGCCCACGCCGCGGCGACCCGTGAGGCGGACGCCATCGTGCTCGCCAACGAGCACCTGGCCGTCACCGTCGACAGCGACGGGCTCCTCAGCTCGGTACGGGATCTGGTCCACGGCGGCCGTGAGGTCCTGGCCCCGGGGGCCCGCGGCAACCTGTTGCAGCTCCACCCCGACCATCCCACCCAGTACGACGCCTGGGACCTGGACGCGCACTACCGGCGCACCCGCACCGATCTCACGGACGCCGAGTCGGTGGAGCTGGTGGAGGACGGGCCGCTGCGGGTCGCCGTCCGCGTCACCCGCGCCTTCGGCTCCTCCCGGGTCACGCAGGAGTACCGGCTCGCGGCGGGCAGCCGCCGCCTCGACGTCGTCACCGACATCGACTGGCAGGAGTCGGAGAAGGTGCTCAAGGCGGCGTTCCCGCTGGACGTGCACGCGCAGCAGTCGGCGGCCGAGATCCAGTTCGGGCACGTGCACCGGCCGACGCACGCCAACACCGGCTGGGACGCGGCCCGTTACGAGATCTGCGCGCACCGCTGGCTGCGCGTGGCCGAGGAGACGTACGGCGTCGCCCTGCTGAACGACTCGACGTACGGCCACGACGTGACGCGCACCCCGCATGCGGAGGGGCTCGGCACCACCGTCCGCCTCACCCTGCTGCGCGCCCCGCACAGCCCCGACCCCGAGACCGACCTCGGCACGCACCGCTTCACGTACGCGCTGGCGCCGGGCGCCACGACGGGCGACGCGGTCGCCGGGGGGCTGGCGCTGAACCTGCCGCTGCGGATCGCGGCGGCCGGTACGGTGGCGCCGCTGCTCGCGGTCGACGATCCGGCGGTGACGATCGAGTCGGTGAAGCTCGCCGAGGACCGCAGCGGGGACGTGGTGGTGCGGCTCTACGAGTCGCGGGGCGGGCGCGCGACGGCGACGCTCACCGCGTCGTTCCCGGTCGCGGGGGCCGACGAGACGGACCTGCTGGAGCGGCCGCTGCGGCCGGCGGAGACCTCGGAGGCCGGGCTCGCCCTGTCCCTGCGCCCGTTCCAGATCCTGACGCTGCGGCTGCGTCCGGTGTGATCCGTGGGGCCGCCGCCCGGCCGGACCGGCGGCGGCCCGCCCGGGTCAGGGGCGCGGCACGTTGCGCAGGTTGGAGCGGGCCATCTGGACCATGCGGCCCACCCCGCCGTCGAGCACGATCTTCGACGCGGAGAGCGCGAAGCCGGTCACCATGTCGGCGCTGATCTTCGGCGGGATCGACAGGGCGTTCGGGTCGGTGACGATGTCGACGAGCGCGGGACCCTGGTGCCGGAAGGCGTCCTTGAGGGCGCCGGCCAGTTGCTTGGGCTTCTCGACCCGGACGCCGTAGGCGCCGGCGGCCCGGGCGACGGCGGCGAAGTCCGGGTTCGTGTTCGTGGTCCCGTACGAGGGCAGGCCGCCGACCAGCATCTCCAGCTCGACCATGCCGAGCGCGGAGTTGTTGAACAGGACGACCTTCACCGGCAGGTCGTACTGGACCAGGGTGAGGAAGTCGCCCATCAGCATCGAGAAGCCGCCGTCGCCCGACATGGAGATGACCTGGCGCCCGCGGTCGACGAACTGGGCGCCGATCGCCATGGGCAGCGCGTTGGCCATGGAGCCGTGCGAGAACGAGCCGATGACGCGGCGCCGTCCGTTCGGGGAGATATAGCGCGCGGCCCACACGTTGCACATGCCGGTGTCGACCGTGAACACGGCGTCCTCGGCGGCGAGGTCGTCGAGGACGGAGGCGACGTACTCGGGGTGGATCGGGACGTGTTTGTCGACCTTGCGCGTGTACGCCTTGACGACGCCTTCGAGGGCGTCGGCGTGCTTCTTCAGCATCTTGTCGAGGAAGCGGCGGTTGGTCTTCGCCTTGACGCGCGGGGTCAGACAGCGCAGCGTCTCGCGGACGTCGCCCCACACCGCGAGGTCCAGCTTCGAGCGCCGGCCGAGGTGTTCGGGGCGGACGTCGACCTGGACGATCTTCACGTCCTTCTGCGGCAGGAACGCGTTGTACGGGAAGTCGGTGCCGAGCAGGATCAGCAGATCGCACTCGTGGGTGGCTTCGTAGGCGGCGCCGTAGCCGAGCAGGCCGCTCATGCCGACGTCGAAGGGGTTGTCGTACTGGATCCACTCCTTGCCGCGCAGCGCGTGCCCGACCGGCGACTTGATCCTCTCGGCGAACTCCATCACCTCGGCGTGCGCCCCTGCGGTGCCGCTGCCGCAGAACAGGGTGACCTTGCCGGCCTTGTCGATCATCCGGACCAGCTGGTCGATCTCGGCGTCGCCGGGGCGGATGCTGGGCCGCGATGTGACGAGGGCGGTCTCGACGGCCTGGCCGGGGGCCTGCTGGTCGGCGATGTCGCCGGGGAGCGTGACGACGCTGACGCCGGAGCGCCCCACCGCGTTCTGGATGGCGGTCTGCAGGACGCGCGGCATCTGCTGGGGGCTGGAGATCATCTCGCAGTAGTGCGAGCACTCCTGGAAGAGCCGGTCGGGGTGGGTCTCCTGGAAGAAGCCGAGCCCGATCTCACTGGAGGGGATGTGGGAGGCGAGCGCGAGGACCGGGGCCATGGAGCGGTGGGCGTCGTAGAGGCCGTTGATGAGGTGCAGGTTGCCGGGGCCGCAGGAGCCGGCGCAAGCGGTCAGCTGCCCGGTGATCTGCGCTTCGGCGCCCGCGGCGAAGGCGGCGGTCTCCTCGTGGCGGACGTGGACCCAGTCGATGGCGCTGTTGCGGCGGATCGCGTCGACGACCGGGTTCAGGCTGTCGCCCACGACGCCGTACATGCGCCGCACACCGGCGCGGACGAGGATGTCGACGAACTGCTCGGCGACGTTCTGCTTGGCCATACTCACGCGCCCCTTCGGAACCGTCCGCTGCTGCCTGCCGGTTCCATGAATTCACACGGCGCGCCGTTACGCCTCCCAAACAGCGGCGGCCGTCCGGTCGTCCGCGTAGCCCTTGACCCGGACCTGGGCGTCCGCGAGGAACGCGGCGAGCCCCGGCGCCCCGGGCTCGGCCCACCGGCGCGCGAGGTGGCGGCCGAGGCCGGGCTCACCGCGCAGGGGCTCGGCGAGGCCCGCGGTGCAGAGCAGCAGCGTGTCACCCGGTCGGGCGACGGAGGCCCGGAAGCGGAACGGGTCGCGGTGCGGTTCGGGGGCCGGTTCGTACGGGCTGGGCGGCGTGGTGATCCCGAGGTCCATGGTGAGCCGGTCGGCGTCGGCGCTCTCGGCCGCGGGCGGCGATCCGTACCCGACGACGGGGGCGCCGCTCTCGTCGGCGGCGCCCGGTTCGAGATCCTGCCACGCGCCGTCGCGCAGCCGGAACAGGCCGCCGGCGCCGACCCCGAAGAAGACCCGGGTGCGGCAGTCGGGGTCGGCGGGCACGAGCAGGCAGCGCAGTCCGGCCGCGTACTCGCCGGGGTCAAGGCCCCGCTCGGCGGCGATCGACCGCAGCCTGCCGAGGCTGCGGTCGGTGAGCCGGTGCAGTCCCGACTTGAGGTCGCCGCGGCGGCCCGCGCGGATGTCCTCGGCCAGCCGGGCGTGACTGAGCCCCACGGCACGGGCGATCCAGTCGCAGGCCTCGGCGGCGGCCCGGTGGGCGCCCGGCGTCGCGCGGGCGCCGGTGGCCATCGCGACGAGGACGAGCGCGCCGGGGCCGCTGCCGAACCGGGCGGTCAGCAGGTTGTCCCGGCGCGGCTCGCCCCGGTACCGCGCGGAGTCGCCGCGCACGGAGGCGGCCCGCAGGGTGCAGCTTCCGTACCGCGCCCCGTCCAGGACGGTGTCGGCGACCAGGTCGGCCAGTTCGTCGGGGTCGGCGACGGGCAGCGCCGTGGGCTCCGCCTCGTAGGTGGGCGGGCCGTCGCCGACGTAGGACACGGTCAGGGGCGCGGGGGCCTCCGTGACAGGGTCCGGGGCAGGTTCAGGGGCCGGGTCCGCGGTGGTCCGGGGCGGCTCGGCCGGCGGGACGCGGGGCCCCGGCGCGTCGGGGGCGGCCGGGTCCGTTCCGTCCGGGGGCCGGGACCCGGCCCCCGGCACCCGGGGCGGTGGGGGCGCGTCCGGCGGCGCCGCCACCGCGCCGGCCGAGGCGAAACGGTCGTCCAGGGTGTCCGCGGTCGCCGCCGCTCCGGTGTCGGCGGCGGCGCCTTCGTACAGCCGGCCCCACCACTCGTCCTCGTGGGCCGGGCGACGGGCGGGCTTCTCCCCCTGCTGGCTCATGCCCTCATTGTCCACAGCACGGGCCGTACGAAAACGGGGCATCGGGAAAATCGGCCGGACAGAAGGTCCGCCGGGCGGCCCCACCCCCCACGGGAAGGACGCCCGGCGGACCGGTTCAGGTGATCAGTCGAACTGGCGCACGCCGTATTCCCGGTGGGTGTCGATGGTGCGGTGGCGCCACATTGGCACAGGGGCGGGCCGTACAGGGAAGATGGGCGCGGCGGGTTTGTGCCGTGGCCGGTTTCCGCCATGGGGCGGTGGCACGGGACCGGCCCGCAGGGGTCCGCACAGGACATGAGGGACGGGAGGGGCAGCGCGGCATGCTGGGTGCGATAGGTCTGGACGAGGTGCACGAGTCGGCGTACCGCGCCTTGGTGGCGGTGGGCGCGGCCGACGTCTCCGATCTGGCCCGGCGCCTCGCGCTCGCCGACCACGACGCCGAGGTCGCGTTGCGCCGCCTGGAGCGGCACGGGCTCGCCGCGCAGTCCTCGGCGCGGCCCGGCCGCTGGGTGGCCGCCCCGCCGGGGGTCGCCCTCGGCGCCCTGCTCACCCAGCGCCGGCACGATCTGGAGCAGGCGGAGCTGGCCGCGGCGCTCCTCGCGGAGGAGTACCGGGCCCGGGCCGCCGAACCCGAAGTGCACGACCTGGTCGAGGTCGTGACGGGCGCGGCCGCGGTCGCGCAACGCTTCCTGCAGATCCAGCTGGGCGCCACCGCGGAGGTCTGCGCCCTGGTCACCGGGAACCCGATCGCCGTGACCGGCATGGAGAACGAGGCGGAGCCGCAGGCCGTCAGCCGCGGGGTCGGCTACCGCGTCGTCATCGAGCGGGAGGTCCTCTCGCTGCCCAGCGGGCTGACCGAGCTGTCCGCGGCGATCGGGCGCGCCGAGCAGGTCCGTGTCCTGGACCGGGTGCCGACCAAGCTGGTGATCGCCGACGGCGCGCTCGCCCTGGTCCCGCTGGTCTCCGGCGCCTCGGAGCCGGCGGCGCTCGTGGTGCACGCCAGCGGCCTGCTCGAATCCCTCTCCGGGCTCTTCGAGGCGGTCTGGCGCCAGGCGCTGCCGCTGCGGCTCGGGGAGAGCGGCCGGGTGGAGGAGGCGGGCCGCGCCGGGCCCGACGGCACCGACCTGGAGATCCTCTCGCTGCTCCTGGCGGGGCTGACCGACGTGAGCGTGGCGAAGCAGCTGGATCTGGGGCTGCGGACGGTGCAGCGCCGGGTGAAGCGGCTGATGGAGCTGGCCGGGGTGACGACGCGGCTCCAGCTCGGCTGGCACGCGTACGAGCGGGGCTGGGTGGCGCGGTGAGGGGAGCCCGGCTCACCCCCTGATCTGCGCGTTCGACGCGGCTGGGGGACCCTTGGGCCATGGGAGCGTGGGAACTCCTGCTGGTCGGGGCCGTGCTGGCGCTCGGTCTGTGCGGGGTACTGGTGCCGGGGGTGCCCGGGTCCTGGCTCGTGTGGGCCGCGGTCGCCGTCTGGGCGCTGCGCGATCCGCGCGGTCTGGCCTGGGGCGTCCTGGTCGGCGCGAGCGTCGTCCTGCTCGCCGCGCAGGTGCTGCGCTGGCTGCTGCCGCCGCGCCGGCTGCGGCAGGCGGGCGCCACCCGCACGCTCGCGCTCTGGGCGGGCGCGGGCGCCGTCATCGGGTTCTGCGTGCTCCCCGTGATCGGCGCGGTCCCCGGGTTCGTCGGCGGCATCTACGCGACGGAACGGCTGCGGCTCGGCAGCCACGGGGACGCCGTGGCCTCCACCCGGACGGCCATGCGCGCGGGCGGCTCCAGCGTGCTGGCCGAACTCTTCGCGTGCCTGCTGATCGTCGGGGCGTGGGCGGGTGCCGTGATCTGGGGCTGACGCCTCGGCCGCGGGCGGCGCCCGGCGGGGCCGGTAGGCTCGGTGGCCGCCGCACCCTCGCGGCGCTGTGCCCTCGGGAGGCGTGCTCCGTGGACCACGTACGGGAGTTGCCGGGCGGCGGGGACGCCGGGCTGTGGCTCGTGCGGACCGACGAGGGGCCCGCGAGCGCGGACGGCGCGGGCGTCCTGGACGCGGACGAGCTGCGGCGGGCCGCCGCGTTCGTCTTCGACCGGCACCGGCTGCGGTACGTCGCCGCGCACATGGCGCTGCGCGGGATCCTGGGCGAGCGGCTGGGCCGCGCGCCCGGCGCCCTGCGTTTCGTGCGCCGGCCCTGCGCGCACTGTGGTGAGCCGCACGGCCGCCCCGCCCTCGCCGACGCGCCGGAGCTGCACTTCTCGCTCTCCCACAGCGGCGGTCTGTCGCTGGTGGCGCTCGCCGCGGTAGCGGTCGGCGCGGACGTGGAGGAGGTGGCGGAGCCCACGGCGGCCGACGACCTGGCCGGGGTGCTGCACCCCGGGGAGCGGGCCGAACTCGCCGCGCTGGACGACCCCTGGGAGCGCCGCCTCGCCGTGTCCCGCGCCTGGGTGCGCAAGGAGGCCTACCTCAAGGGCATCGGCACGGGTCTGTCCCGCGCCCCCGACCTCGACTACGTCGGGACGCTGCCGGGCTCCCCCGGAGCGCCCGGCGGCTGGTCGCTGCGCGACGTCCCGGTCCCTGACGGGTACGCGGCGGCGGTGGCGCTGGGCCCCGCCCGGCCCGCGGACGTCACAGGGAGCCTTCCAGGGTGAGCAGGCTCACCTTGCGCTCCAGGCCGCCCGCGTAGCCGGTGAGCGCCCCGCCCGCGCCGATCACGCGGTGGCAGGGCCGCACGATGAGCAGCGGGTTGGCGCCGATCGCGCCGCCGACGGCCCGTACGGCGACCCCTGAGGCGCCGATCCGGGCGGCGACGGCGCCGTAGGTGGTGGTCGCGCCGTACGGCACCTCGTCGAGCGCGGCCCACACACGCCGCCGGAACTCCGTGCCCTGGGGCCGCACGGCGACGTCGAACTCCTTGAGTTCCCCTGCGAAGTAGGCGTCGAGCTGGTCCGTGAGGGCGGCGAACCGCGCCGGATCGCGCACCGGCCCGCCCCGCAGCCCCTCGATGGTCCGCCCGCCCTTCTGGCCGGGCACGGACAGGGAGGTGAGGGCGCCGGCGGCGTCGGCGGTCAGCAGCAGCTCGCCGAGCGGGCTCGCGACGGTGGTGTAGTACGTGGTCTCACTGAGGGTGTTCACAGCTGTCCTTCTACGAGGAGGTGGTGGCGGGCGTAGGAGCGCCAGGGCCGCCAGGCGTCGGCCGCGACGGCGTCGCCGGGGACGGCAACGTCCGGGTCGCCGAGGGCGCGCAGCCGGATCAGGGCCGCGGTGCGCGCGTCCATGCCGGGCAGCCGGCGCAGCGCCGCCTCGGCGTCGTCGCGGTCGGCGCCCGGCCCGAGGGCCAGGGTGCCGTCGGCGAGCGCGCGGGCGAGCGCGCCGAGCGGACCGGGTTCGTCGGCGAGGGCGTCCGGCTCGGGAAAGAGCCGGTGCAGGCCGCCGCAGGGAGCGTCGAGCCGCTTGCCGTACCGCTCGACGAGGCGCGCGGACTCCCGCGGTCCGGCGAGGAGGCGTACCGCGAGCTCCTCGGGGTCGGCGGCGCCCGGCGACCGCAGGCCGGGCCGGGCGGCCACCGCCGCCGCGAGCCGGGGGTCGGCGCCGAGCCGTTCGTCGATCGCGTACGGGTCGCTGTCCAGGTCGAACAGGCGGCGCAGCCGGCCCACGGCGGTGGTCAGGTCGCGCAGGTCGGTCAGGTGGATACGGGCGTCCAGCCAGCCGCCGCGGTGCTCGGCGCGGGCGCCGGGCTGCTCGTGGCCGGCCTCGTCGACGGAGACGACGCCAGTGCCGTACGGCAGCCGCAGCACCCGCCGGAACAGACGCGCGCCCCGCTCTCCGCTCACCTCCTCCACCCCGGGCAGGAGCGCGGCGGCGAGCAGGTCGAAGACGGGGCCCGCCGGGTAGGGGCCGCGGTGGGCGAGGCGCAGCGGGATCCCGGCGGTGGCGGCGACGGTACGCCGCTCCTCTGCCCGGCCGGGGGCGTCGGTGCGCAGCTGCGTGGGGGTGCGGGCGTACACCGCGCGGATCGTGTCGTTGAACTGGCGGACGCTGGCGAACCCGGCGGCGAAGGCGATCTCGGTGACCGGCAGCGGCGTCGTCTGGAGCAGCACCCGCGCGGTGTGCGCCCGCTGGGCGCGGGCGAGCGCGACCGGGCCCGCGCCCACCTCCGCGGTGAGCTGGCGCTGGACCTGGCGCGCGCTGTACCCGAGCCGGGTGGCGAGCCCGCCGACGCCCTCCCGGTCGACGACGCCGTCCCCGATGAGCCGCATCGCGCGGGCGACGGCGTCCGCCCGCACGTTCCACGCGGCGGAGCCGGGCACGGCGTCCGGGCGGCACCGCCGGCAGGCCCGGAAACCGGAGTTCTGGGCGGCGGCGGCGGAGGCGTAGTACCGCATGTTCTGCCGCTTCGGGGTGACCGCGGGGCAGCTCGGGCGGCAGTAGATGCCGGTGGTCTCGACGGCGAAGAAGAACTCACCGTCGAACCGGGCGTCCCTGCTGCGTACGGCCTCGTAGCGGGTGTCTTCTTGGGTGGTCACGGGTCCCAGTGTGCGCTTGCGCTCCGCTGGGGGCTGGCGGTTATCGGACGCGGGGTTCGTCCTTCGTGGCGCGTTGTCGGGTGCGGGTCGGTGGGGCTTCTCGCGCCGTTCCCCGCGCCCCTTGGAACATGCGGCTTCGCCGCAGTTCCAAGGGGCGCGGGTGGCTATGAGAAGCGGCCTCGCTTTGCCTCCAGCGCGGCGCGTCCTTGTGCGCCGCGCTGTTTCCATACCCGGCGCATCTCCTCCCGCAGCCGCGCATCCGTGCGGGCGGCCAGACGCTGGTTCTCCCGGAGGAGCTTGCGGTAGCTGTCCAGGCGGCGCTGGTGGAGCGTGCCGTCGTCCAGCGCGGCCAGCACCGCGCAGCCCGGTTCCACGGTGTGCGCGCAGTCCTGGAAGCGGCAGTCCCGCGCCAGTTCCTGGATCTCCGCGAAGACCTGCCCGACTCCGCTCTGCGCGTCGTAGAGGCCGACGCCGCGCAACCCGGGGGTGTCGATGAGGACGCCCCCGCCGGGCAGGGCGAACAGGTTCCGGGTGGTCGTGGTGTGCCGGCCCTTGCCGTCGATGTCGCGGACGGCCTGGACGGCCATCGCCTCGGCGCCGAGGAGCGCGTTGGCCAGCGTGGACTTCCCCGCGCCGGACTGGCCGAGCAGGACGCAGGTGCCGCCGGCGACGACGGCCCGCAGGACGTCGGTGCCGGCGCCGTCGTGGGCGCTGACGGGCAGCACCTGGACGCCGGGCGCCGCGGTCTCCACGTCCGCGACCAGGTACGACAGCGTGACGGGGTCGGGCACCAGGTCCGCCTTGGTGAGTACGACCAGCGGCTGCGCCCCGGACTCCCAGGCGAGCGCCAGGAACCGTTCGATCCGCCCGAGGTCGAGCTCGGCGGCGAGGGAGACGGCGATGACGGCCTGGTCCACGTTCGCGGCGAGGATCTGCCCCTCGGACCGCTTGGAGGAGATGGACCGCACGAAGGCGGTGCGGCGCGGCAGATACGCCTGGACGTACCGGGGATCACGGCCGGCCGGGTCGACGGCGGCCCAGTCGCCGGTGCAGATGACCTTCAGGGGGTCGCGCGGTACGACGTACTCGGTGTCGGCGTGCACGGTCCCCTCGGGCGTGAGGAGATCGCACCGCCCGCGGTCGACGCGCAGCACCCGGCCGGGCACGAGACCCCGCTCGGCGAACGGGGCGAACGCGGCGGCCCAGTGGGAGTCCCAGCCGTACGGGGCGAGGACGGGGTGGTCGGAGCGGTAGGACAAGGGGTGACCCTTCGAAGGGCGGCCCCGGCGACGGGTAGCGAGCGGTACGGCTCAGCCGGTGGCCACGGAGGTGGGCGTGATGAACTTCCGGATGCGGGCAGCGCCCGTCGCCATGACCGTCATCGTCTCCACCTCCCTGCGTCCGGCGAGATCAGCGATCTCGGCTCGTGTCCTGTCCGGTCCCTCTTGTCCTGCTTGTTCTGCACGGGCGGCGGACCGCCCCGGGAACGACAGGACCGTATCCCCGGGCGCCCGTGCCGCGCCACCTATTTGTCGTGCGACTCCTAGCGGGACCGCGCCGGCCTCACTGCCCCGCTATGGCCTGGGCCGAGATGCCCCCGTCCACCGGCATCGCGGTGCCCGTGACGAAGGAGGACCGGTCACTGCAGAGCCAGAGCGCGGCCTGCGCGATCTCGACGGGCGAGGCCATCCGCTTCTGGATCTGCGGGGCGATGAACGCGCTCTCCAGCACCGGCATCTGCCGGACCGCCTCGTCGATCATCTCGCTGCGGGTGGTGCCCACGACGAGCGCGTTGACGCGGATGCCCCGCTGCCCGTACTCGGCGGCGGCGCCGCGGGTGATGCCGAGGACGGCGTGCTTGGCGGCGACGTAGGCCACGGAGGCTCCGGTGGCGTACCGGCCGGCCGTGCTGCTGGTGTTGACGATCGAGCCGCCCCCGCCGGCCAGCATCACCGGCAGCTGCTGCTTCATGCAGTTCCAGACGCCGCCCGCGTTCACGTCCATCGTGCGGGCGAACACGTCGTCGTCCGTCTCGTGCAGCGGGCTGTCCAGGGTGGCGTACCCGGCGTTGTTGAACGCGCAGTGCAGGCCCCCGAACCGGTCGACGGCCGTCTCGACGGCCCGGCGCGCGTCGTCGGGTCTGGTCACGTCGCCCACGGCCGCCGCCGCCCGGCCTCCGTCCGCCTCGATCCGCGCCACCAGTTCCCCGAGCCGGTCGCCGCGCCGCGCCATCAGGACGACGGCGGCGCCCTCCTGGGCGAACAGGCGTGCGGCGGCCGCCCCGATCCCGCTCGACGCCCCGGTGATCATCGCCACCCGGCCCGCGAGGAGCCCCTCGTGCTGTCCGTCCCCGTTGTCCCGCGCTACTCGTTCGATCATCGTGTGAGCATACGAACTCCGCGGCCGTCAGGGGCCCGATTCAGGGCTGTCGTACGGTCGTCGCCCTGTCCGGGCCGGACGGCGCGAGGAGCGCCTCCGTCACCTGCCGGACCCGGTCCACGGCCGTGTCGTCACCGCAGCGCAAGGCGGTGTTGGCGGCGAGCAGCACCGCGTCGAGCTGGAACGCCGCGAGGTCGGCGGCCTCCGGTGAGGCGCCGGTGGCGTGCCGTACCTCGGTGGCCAGCAGCCGGCGCCAGTCGCGCTGGCCGGCGAAGAGCGCGTCGTGGACCGGGCCGGGGCGGCCGTCGAAGGCGGCTTGGTTCGCCGCCCAGAAACAGCCGCCCGGGAAGAGCGGGGCGCGCGCGTACCGGATCCACGCCTCGACGAGCGCCCGCAGCCGGGCGGCCCCGGGCGCGGTGGCGCGTGCGGGGTGGACGACGGCCTCGTCGAAGACGCCGCGCGCGTACTCGGCCGTCGCGGTCTGGAGGTGCTCCTTCGTCCCGAAGAGGGTCTGGACGCCGCTCTTGCTGACGCCGACTCCGGTGGCGAGCACGCCGAAGCTGAGCCCGTCGAGCCCCTCCAGTGACGCGACGTCGACGGCACGACGCAGGATCGCGGCGCGCGAGCGCGCTCCGCGCAGCAGCCGCCGGTCGCCGGTCCCCTCATCCGATGCGCTCATGACGGGCATTCTTCCAGAGCCCTTGCCGAAAGCGTACGTACGGCCGTACGTTTTGTTTATGGACACCACGGACCAGGCTTCGGCCTCCCTGGACAGCATCCGCATGCTCAAACTGGCGCACGCGCTCGCCGCCGCCAAGAGCCGGCAGGATGTGCCCGCGGCCCTGCGCTGCCTCCATCCCGACATGACGCTGCACGCCCCGGCCCTCGGTTCGCAGGCGCGGGGGACGGCCGCCAACGAGAGGGCGCTGGCCGGCTTCTTCGCCTCCTTCCCCGACTACGAGGTCGCGCTGGAGGGCCACGCGCTCGGCGCCGGCACGCTCGTGTGCTGGGGGACGGCGCGGCTGACCATGACCGGCGACCGGTTCGGGGTGCGGCCCACGGGGCGGCGGGCCGTGCTGCCGGTGACCATCCGGTTCGGCTTCCGGGACGGCCTGATCGCGAGCGAGGTGTTCTGCTTCGACCTGGCGGAGCTCTGCGCGCAGTCGGGGGTCTCGACAGACACCGTCCGGGCCACGCTGTTCGGCGACAGGAGGCGATGAGAGATGGCACTCGACCCCCGCGTGAAAGAGGTCGCCGAGCCGCGCACCGTCCGGCTCTTCGACATGGTCGTCGACCTGGACCCGCGCCGCGACTTCGGCACGGGGCCGCTGGGGCGGCGGATGTTCTTCGGCTCCGCGGGCGGCACGTTCGCCGGGCCCCACCTGCGCGGCGACGTGCTGCCGGTGGGCGGCGACTGGGGCCTGTTCCGGCCGGACGGCACGCTGACGCTGGACGTACGGCTGCCGCTGCGCACCCACGACGGCGACCTGGTGCACATGACGTACGGCGGACGGTGGGTCACCCCGCCCGGGGCGCGGGCCGAGACGGCGGACCCGGACCGGCGCCACCTCGTCGACCCCGCCCGCTACTACTTCCGCACCAACCCGCTCTTCGAGACGGGCTCGCGGCGCTACGCGTGGCTCAACGACGTGGTGTGCGTCGCCTCGGGCTACCTGGTGGAGGGCGGCATCGGCTACCGGGTCAGCCAACTCCTGTAGCCCGCACCCGGACACGCGTCAGACCGGCAGGCCGCGCGGCTCCTTGACGCGCTTCATGATGATCTGCGAGTTCACCTCGGTGACCCCGTCGAGCGTGGTCAGCCGCTCGATCCACAGCCGCTCGTACGCGGCCAGGTCGGCGACCGCGATGCGCAGCAGGCAGCCGGGGCTGCCGAAGAGGCGGTGAGCCTCGATGACGTCCGGGATGTCCTGAAGGGCGCGTTCGAAGGCCTCGACGGCGGCGCGGTCGCGGCGGACCTCGATGGAGACGAGGACCTCGAAGCCGCGGCCGACGGCGGCCGGGTCCACGACCGCGCGGTACCCCTGGATGACACCGTCCGCCTCCAGCTGGCGGACGCGGCGCAGGCAGGGCGAGGGGCTCAGGCCGACCCGCTGGGCCAGCTCCTGGTTGCTGAGACGCCCGTCCGCCTGGAGCTCGCGCAAGATCTGCCTGTCGATCCGGTCCATGACGCAATTGTGCGCCATGGACCGGACACCCACCGGCCATCATTCGCAATCGGATTGCGCACTCCTGGAATTATCCTTGCTGAAGATCGAACGTGTGCGCGCTCCCCCGGGCCGCACCCCTTCCCCCTTCGCGAGGCAGCCCCCCATGGAACGCACCCGCGCGCCCAGGCGCGTCACTCTCATCAGCACCGGCGGCACCATCGCCAGCCGCTGGCAGGGCACCGGCTATGCCGCCGACGCCGGCGGGGACACCGTGCTGGCCAGCGCCGCCGTGCCGGACGGGGTGGCGGTCGAGGTCGTCGACCTGTTCAACGTGAACAGCTCGCGGATGACCAGCGAGCGGCAGCTGACCCTGCTGCGCACCGTGCGGGAGGTCCTCGCGGACCCGGCGGTGGACGGCATCGTCGTCACGCACGGCACGGACACGCTGGAGGAGTCCGCGTTCCTGCTCGACCTGCACCACGACGACCCGCGCCCGGTGGTCTTCACCGGCGCGCAGAAGCCGCTCGGCGCCGCCGACGGCGACGGTCCGGGGAACATGTACGACGCGCTCCAGGTCGCCGCCTCCGTGCGGGACCTGGGCGTCCTGGTCGTCTTCGACGGGCGGGTGCACGCCGCGCGCGGCACCGTGAAGACGCAGACCCTCGCGGCGAACGCCTTCGCGGACCCCTCGGCCGGGCCGCTGGGCCGGCTCGGCTTCGGCCGGGTGGACATCCGCACCGGGCCGCGGCGTCCGGCCCCGCTGCCGGCGCCGGACGCGGCCGCGCCGCCGCGCGTCGACATCGTCATGCACCACAGCGACGCCGATCCCGCGCTCTTCGAGGCCGCGCTCGCCGCGGGCGCGCGGGGCGTCGTGCTCGTCGCCACCGGCGCCGGCAACGCGACCCCCGAGTTCGTCGACGCGGTCGCGGCCGCCGTCCGCCGCGGCGTCCTGGTCGCCGTCAGCACCCGGGTCCCGGCCGGACCGCTCGCCGAGATCTACACCGGGGGCGGCGCCGTCGACCTGGTCGCCGCGGGCGCCGTGCTCTCCGGCACGCTGCGCGCGGGCCAGACCCGGATCGCCGTGCTCGCCGCGCTCCTGGCGGACGCGGCCCCCGCCGCCCGCCCCGCGCTGCTGCGCCGGCTGATCGCCGCGCCGCTCCCCGAGGACGACGCGGCGGCGGAGAAGGCCGCGTAGGCGTCAGGAGGCGGGCGCGGCGGGTGGCGCTCAGACCTCCACGGCCTCCTCGTTCGGGGCGAGGCTGTCCATGAAGGAGCTGACCGAGAAGACGGCGCGGCCCGCGCCCGAGGGGCCGTAGCCGGGCGGGGACGAGAGGCCGAACTCGTCCATCGTGGAGCGGTAGGCCTCCAGGAGCCGGATGTGGTACTCCAGCGGCGCGCCGTTCGGGTTCTCCTTGCCGAGCGGTGTCGTCGGCTCCGGGCACCACGTGGTGAAGCGCGGGGTGATGCCGTTCGACATGAAGAAGCGCAGCCCCTCCGTGGTGGAGGCGATGGCCTCGTCGACCGTCGTGAAGCCGAAGGGCTGGGCCATCTCGACGCCGGCCACGAAGTTCGGGATCACGTTGCGCGCGCCGAAGACGTCGCGGGAGTCCAGGATGCGCTTGTGCCACTCGTCGCGGCCGACGTACCGCTCCTTGCCGGGGCAGTACATCTTGAACAGGTACTCGTCCCACACCTCGTAGTTGGGGTGGTAGATCTGGATGCCGTAGTCCTTGAAGCGCTGGACGGCGTCCTTGGGCAGCGCCTGCGCGACGACCTTGCCGATCCAGCGGCCGGGGAAGTACTCCTCGATGGCCTTGGCGTAGCGCCCGTAGAAGTCCGCCTCGTCCAGGCCCTGGACCTTCGAGGTGATGGCGCCGCCGGTGAGCGTGTAGGCGGTGGAGGCCTTCGCGGTGTCGTACTTGTCGATGATCTCCAGCGCCTCGAGGACCTCGTCCACGTCCTTTACGCCCGTGTACGGGCGGCCCGCCGCCTTGTGCTGGCGCCAGTTGTGGTTGATGTCGCAGTACTGGCACTCCTCCTTGGCGCCGAAGTACTGGCAGACGCGGAACGCGGTCAGGTAGATCAGGTAGCCCCACTGGATGGTGGGGGCCACCTCCATGACCGACTTCCCGTTGGAGAGCTTGTGCCGGTAGTACTCCGGCATCGGGGGCACGCCGACGTCGGAGATCCGCTTGCCGTCGAGGTAGAGGCCGAGCATGCCGTCCTCGGACGCCGCGACGCGGTAGGGCGACGAGGGGTTCACGCGGACCGAGACGACCGTGCGCCGCAGGTCGTAGGGGCCGCCGGTGAGGACGATCTCCTCGGGCGGGCGGCGCAGCGCGGCCTCGCCCAGCTCGGGCAGTGTGCCGTGGTCGAAGGAGAAGATGAAGTACGACTTCGGCTTGACCTCGCCGCCCTCGTTGTCACTGAGAGCCGAGGGATCGAAGGCGACACCGCCGCGGAGCAGGTCCTCCTTGAAGACGGCCTCTCTCGGAACGTGCGGGAAGCGCTCCATCAGGTCCTCGACGAGTGCCGTGCGGCTCTGCATCCCGTTCTCCTTGCTCTACGACCGGTTCGACACCTCACGGTATGCCCCCGCTTGTCGCTCAGCCCTGGCGGGTCCCTGCTCGGGCCACCACGTGGGCGGGCGCGGTGATGCCGTGCGGCAGCAGCGGGTCGGCGGTGGGGGCGCCCCAGCGGGCGGTGAGCGGCAGCGTGCCGGCCCAGCGGCCCAGCACGGCGTCCGGGGAGTGGCCGTCGTCCGGCGGACCGGCGCTGATCTTGACCGACGCCTCGGTCAGGGGCAGGGCGAGGACGGTGGTGGCCGCGAGCTCCTTGCGGTTCGGGCGGCGGGCGTAGTCCCACTGGCCGGGGGCGGCGTGGTCGGTGAGGACGCGCAGCGCCTCGGTCTTCTCGTCGTCGCCGGTGAGGACCCGCGGGACGCCGTAGATCATCGCGGACCGGTAGTTCACGCCGTGCTCGAAGACGGAGCGGGCGAGGACGAGGCCGTCGACGTGGGTGACGGTGACGCATATCTCCGCCGCCGGGTCGCTCGCCAGGCTGCGGCCGGCCACCGAGCCGTGCACGTACAGGTTCCGCTCGTCGCGCCCGTACACCGTGGGGACGACCATCGGGGCGCCGTCCACCACCACCCCCAGGTGGCAGACGAAGCCGGCGTCGAGGACGGCTTCGAGGTCGGCGCGGGCGAACGCCACCTTCTCGCGCATGCGGCGGGGGCGGGTGCGGTCGGTGGGAGCGGCGGTGCCCGGCGGCTCGGTGTGCGTCATGCGCCGGAAGAGTACTCCCGGGCCCGCGTGGTCCAATCTGCGGGACGCCCGCACCGCAGGAAGGCAGCTCCCGTGTCCGAGACCAGCCCCACCGCCCCCGTCAACTGGGCCCGCAACATCACCTTCTCCGCCGCCGAGCTGCACCGGCCGCGGAGCCTGGACGCCCTGCGCGGCCTCGTCGCGCGGAGCGCGCACATACGGGTCCTCGGCAGCGGCCACTCCTTCAACCGGATCGCCGACGTGGACGCCGGCCGGTCCGGCGTCCTGGTCTCCCTGGCCGCGCTGCCGGGCGGCATCGAGATCGACGGCGCCGCGCGGACCGTGCGGGTCGGCGGCGGGGTGCGCTACGCCGAACTCGCCGCGGAACTGCACGCGCACGGGTTCGCGCTGCCCAATATGGCCTCGCTCCCGCACATCTCGGTCGCCGGGTCCGTGGCGACCGGCACGCACGGCTCCGGGGTGCGCAATCCGTCCCTCGCGGAGGCCGTGCGCGCCGTGGAACTGCTCACCGGTGACGGCGAGACGGTCACCCTGGCGCGCGGCGACGCCGGCTTCGAGGGGGCGGTCGTCTCGCTGGGCGCGCTCGGCGTCGTGCTGTCCCTCACCCTCGACGTGGAGCCCGCCTTCGAGGTGGCCCAGCACGTCTTCGGCGAACTGCCTTTTCAGGGCCTCGACTTCGCGTCCGTCGCCGCGGCCGCGTACAGCGTCAGCCTCTTCACCGCGTGGCGCGGCCCGCACTTCGACCAGGTGTGGCTGAAGCGGCGACTGCCCGAGCCGCTCGGCTTCCCCTGGGCCGAGCCCGCCACCGCGGCGCAGCACCCGGTGCCCGGGATGCCGGCCGTCCACTGCACCGAGCAGTTCGGCGTGCCGGGGCCCTGGCACGAGCGGCTGCCGCACTTCCGGGCCGCGTTCACCCCGAGCAGCGGCGAGGAGCTGCAGTCGGAGTACCTGCTGCCGCGGGAGCACGCCATGGCGGCGCTGCACGCGCTCGACGCGGTGCGGGAGCGGATCGCGCCGGTGCTCCAGGTGTGCGAGGTGCGGACCGTCGCGGCCGACACGCAGTGGCTGAGCCCCGCCTACGGCCGCTCCACGGTCGCCTTCCACTTCACGTGGGTGGCGGACACGCCGCGGGTGCTGCCCGTGGTCTCGCTCGTCGAGGACCGGCTGCGCGAGTTCGCCGCACGCCCGCACTGGGGGAAGGTGTTCACCGCGGCGCCGCGGCAGGTCATCGAGGGCTATCCGCACGCCGCGCGGTTCGCGGCGCTCGTGCGGCGGCTCGACCCGCGGGGCACGTTCAGCAACGCGTTCGTCCGGGCGCTCCTGGAGGGCTGACGCGGTCCCGGCGAGGACTCCCGTGTCCCGGCTTGGACGGGGCGCCAGGACTTTCGCGCCGATGGTTGGACTTTCGCCGCTCCTCGTGGCCAGGTGCGCGGTCGCCGGGGGACCCTTGCCCTGTCCGACCCCGTCGCCAGGAGAGCCATGTCCTTCTCGTACGTCGACGATGTCTCGCCCGGGACCGGGGCGCTGCCGCCCCGCTCCTGGTACGCCCGCTCCTCCGCCACCAGCCTGTCCCTGAACGGCGCCTGGCGGCTGCGGCTGTCGCCGGCGGCCGACGCCGAGGACGAGTCCTTCGCCGCCGAGGGGTACGACGCCCGCGCGTGGGACGAGGTGGCGGTGCCGGGCCACTGGGTCCTCCAGGGGCACGGTGCGCCGGTCTACACCAACCACCTCTATCCGTTCCCGGTCGACCCGCCGCACGTGCCGACGGAGAACCCGACCGGCGACCATCTGCGCACGTTCGACCTGCCGGCGGCGTGGCCCGCGGACGGCACGGCCACGCTGCGCTTCGACGGGGTGGAGTCCTGCGCGCGGGTGTGGCTGAACGGCACCTGCCTCGGTGACTTCAAGGGCAGCCGCCTGCCGCACGAGTTCACGGTCGGCCCGCTGCTGCGGCCCAGGGGGAACGTGCTCGCGGTCCGGGTCCACCAGTGGTCGGCCGGCTCGTACCTGGAGGACCAGGACCAGTGGTGGCTGCCGGGCATCTTCCGCGACGTGACCCTGCTGCACCGGCCCGCCGGGTGCGCCGGTGACTTCTTCGTGCACGCCGCGTACGACCACACGGCCGGCACGGGCACGCTGCGCGTCGAGAGCGACGTCGCCGGCCGGGTCACCGTGCCGGAGCTGGGGATCGACGCCGCGACGGGCGCGCCGGTGACCGTACCCGTGGAGCCCTGGACGGCGGAGACGCCGCGGCTGTACGCGGGCACGCTGGACACCGGCGGCGAGCGGGTCCCGCTGCGCGTCGGCTTCCGCACGGTCGCCCTGTCGGACGGCCGGATCACGGTGAACGGCAGGCCGGTCCTCTTCAAGGGCGTCAACCGGCACGAGTGGCACCCCGAGCGTGGCCGCGCCCTGGACGCCGCCACCATGCGCCGCGACGTCGAGCTGATGAAGCGGCATCACATCAACGCGGTGCGCACCTCTCACTACCCGCCGCACCCCGCCTTCCTCGACCTGTGCGACGAGTACGGCCTTTGGGTGATCGACGAGTGCGACCTGGAGACCCACGGCTTCGTCGAACAGGGCTGGCGCGACAACCCCGTCGACGACGACCGGTGGACGCCCGCGCTCCTGGACCGCGCGGCCCGCATGGTCGAGCGCGACAAGAACCACCCTTCGGTGGTGCTGTGGTCCCTGGGCAACGAGGCGGGCACCGGCCGCGGCCTCACCGCGATGGCGACGTGGATCCGCGGCCGCGACCCGGAGCGGCTCATCCACTACGAGGGCGACCCCGGCTGCCGGGACACGGACGTCTACTCGCGGATGTACGCGGACCACGCCGAGGTCGACCGGATCGGCCGCGGGCTCGACGGCGGTCCGGCCCGCCGCCGCGCGCTCCCTTTCCTGCTGTGCGAGTACGCGCACGCCATGGGCAACGGCCCCGGCGGACTCGCCGACTACCAGCGGCTGTTCGAGACCCACGACCGGTTGCAGGGCGCCTTCGTGTGGGAGTGGATCGACCACGGGATCGCCGACGAGCGGTTCGGCTACGCGTACGGCGGCGACTTCGGCGAGGAGCTGCACGACGGCAACTTCGTCTGTGACGGTCTCCTCTTCCCCGACCGGACGCCGTCGCCCGGGCTGACCGAGTTCGCGAAGGTGATCGCGCCGGTCCGCATCGAGGTCGACAGCCCCGCGGGCACGGTCCGCGTCGCAAACCGCCACGACTTCCGCGACCTGTCCGGGCTCGCCTTCTCCTGGGCGTACGAGATCGAGGGCGAGGCGGCCGCGGCGGGCCCGCTCGCCGTGCCGCCGCTCGCGCCGGGCGAGCACGCCGAGGTGAAGCTGCCGGCCGCGCCGGCCGACGGGGGCGGCAAGGAGACGCAGTGGACGGTCCGGGCGCACGACGCGGACGGCCACGAGGTGGCGTGGGGCCAGGCGCCCGCCGCGCCCCGCGCCCTACCGGTGGAGCGCTTCGCGCAGCGGCCCGTCGCCTCCTGCGGGTCGCTCACGCTCGGCCCGGGCCGCTTCGATCCGCGCACCGGACAGCTGTGCGCGCTCGGCGGGACCGAGGTGCACTCCCCGCGGCTGGACGTGTGGCGAGCCCCCACTGACAACGACAACGGTGCGAGCTGGCAGGACGGTGAGCGGCTCGGGCCGCTGTGGCGGCAGTGGGGGCTGCACCGCATGCGGCACCGGCTGGACGCGGTGGAGGTGGGCGAGGACGCGCTGACCGTACGCACCCGGGTGGCCCCGGCGGGCCGGGACATCGGGCTGCGGACGGTGTACCGCTGGAGCGCGGACGGCGACCGGCTGCGGCTGGCCGTCTCCGTCACGCCCGAGGGCGACTGGCGGCTGCCGCTGCCGCGGCTCGGCGTGCGCCTCGGGCTGCCCGGGGGCGCCGACGCGGTCCGCTGGTTCGGCGGCGGCCCCGGCGAGGCCTACCCCGACACGCGGGCGGCGGCCCGGACCGGCCGGTGGCACGCCGACGTGGACGCGCTCCAGACGCCGTACGTGCGGCCGCAGGAGAACGGGGCGCGGGTGGACGTGCGCTGGGTGGAACTCGGCGGTCTGCGTATCGAGGGTGCCCCGGACTTCGCGTTCACGGCCCGGCGTTGGACGACGGAACACCTCGACGCGGCGGACCACCGCACGGATCTGCGCCCCGGCCCCACGGTCTGGGTCAACCTCGACCACGCCCAGCAGGGCATCGGCTCCCAGTCGTGCGGGCCCGGGGTGCTGCCGCGTCACCGCCTGTCAGCGGCGCCGGCCGCGTTCACGTTCACGTTCCGGGAGCGGGCGTGAGGAGCGACGGGGTCCCGGCGCGCAGCGGCCCGGGGCGGTTGTCATGATGGTGGGGTGAACTTCCGGTCGATCTATGCCCATGGTTTCGCTCGCGTGGCCGCCTGTACCGGCCAGACCGCCCTCGCGGACCCGCCCGCCAACGCCGAGGCGATCCTGCGCCAGGGACGCAGGTGCGCCGAGGAGGGGGTGGCCGTCGCGGTCTTCCCCGAACTCGGCCTGACCGGCTACTCCATCGAGGACCTCGTCCTTCAGGACGCGGTCCTCGACGAGGTCGAGCGGGGGCTCGCCCAGGTGGTCGCCGGTTCCGCGGAGCTGCTGACGGTCCTCGTCGTCGGCGCCCCGCTGCGCCATCGCGGCCGCGTCTACAACTGCGCGGTCGTCGTGCACCGCGGCCGGGTCCTCGGCGTCGCCCCCAAGTCGTACCTGCCGAACTACCGCGAGTTCTACGAGCGCCGCCAGCTCACCCCGGGCGACGACGAGCGGGGCGGCACCATCCGGATCGGCGGCGCCGACGTGCCGTTCGGGGTGGACCTGCTCTTCGCCGCCGAGGACGTGCCGGGGCTCGTGGTGCACGTGGAGATCTGCGAGGACATGTGGCTGCCGGTGCCGCCGAGCGCCGAGGCGGCCCTCGCCGGGGCGAGCGTGCTGCTCAACCTCTCCGGCAGCCCGATCACCGTCGGCCGCGCCGACGACCGCACGATGCTCTGCCGTTCGGCGTCCTCGCGCTACCTGGGCGCGTACGTCTACGCGGCCGCGGGGCTCGGTGAGTCGACGACCGATCTGTCCTGGGACGGACAGACCATGATCTTCGAGAACGGCGTGCTGCTCGCGGAGAGCGAGCGGTTCCCGGACGGCGACCGGGCCGCGGTCGCCGACGTCGACCTCGACCTGCTGCGCCAGGAGCGCCAGCGCATGGGCACCTTCGACGACAACCGCCGCACGCACGCCGCGCGCACCGGCGACTTCCGCACGGTCGCGTTCACGCTCGACCCACCGGCCGGCGCCGACCTCGGCCTGCGCCGCCCCGTCGAGCGCTACCCGTTCGTGCCCGCCGACGCCGAGCGGCTCGCCCAGGACTGCTACGAGGCGTACAGCATCCAGGTCGCGGGGTTGCAGCAGCGGCTCGCGGCGATCGGTGACCCGAAGGTGGTCATCGGGGTCTCGGGCGGTCTCGACTCCACGCACGCCCTGATCGTCGCCGCGCGGGCGATGGACCGGGCGGGCCGGCCGCGCAGCGACATCCTCGCCTTCACGATGCCGGGCTTCGCCACCGGCGACCACACCAAGAGCAACGCGCACAAGCTGATGAAGTCGCTCGGCGTCACCGCGGCCGAGCTGGACATCACGGACACGGCGCGACTGATGCTGAAGGAGATGGACCACCCGTTCTCCGCGGGCGAGCCGGTCTACGACGTCACCTTCGAGAACGTGCAGGCCGGGCTGCGCACCGACTACCTCTTCCGGCTCGCCAACCAGCGCGGCGGCATCGTGCTGGGCACGGGTGACCTCTCCGAGCTGGCGCTCGGCTGGTGCACGTACGGCGTGGGCGACCAGATGAGTCACTACAACGTGAACTCGGGCGTGCCCAAGACGCTGATCCAGCACCTGATCCGATGGGTCGTCAGCAGTGAGCTGTTCGGGGAGGAGACCGGCCGCACGCTCACCGCGATCCTCGACACGGAGATCAGCCCCGAGCTGGTGCCCGGCGAGGAGCTGCAGTCGACCGAGTCGAAGATCGGCCCGTACGCGCTGCACGACTTCAGCCTCTTCTACGTGCTGCGGCACGGGTTCCGGCCCTCGAAGATCGCGTTTCTGGCGTGGCACGCCTGGCGCGACCAGGAGGCCGGTGAGTGGCCGCCCGGCTTCCCCGAGTCCGACCGCGGCGCCTACGGCCTGGCGGAGATCCGGCACTGGCTGGAGTACTTCTGTCAGCGCTTCTTCGGGTTCGCGCAGTTCAAGCGGTCCGCGATGCCGAACGGCCCGAAGGTCTCCGCGGGCGGTTCGCTCTCGCCGCGCGGCGAGTGGCGGGCGCCCTCGGACGGCAACGCGCGGGCGTGGCTGGCGGACCTGGCGCGCTGGGAGTGGCCGGCCGACGAGTGACCCGGCCCGCTCCCCCGGGCCGGCGCGGCCTCAGCCGGCCGGGCTGAGGTTGCGGAAGGTGCGGCGGTAGGCGCGCGGGGAGACGCCGATCGCCGCCTGGAGGTGCTGGCGCAGCGAAGTGCCGGTGGCGAAGCCGACCTCGGCCGCGATCCGGTCCACCGGCAGGTCGGTGGATTCCAGCAGGTGCCGGGCCCGGTGCACGCGCTGCTGGATCAGCCAGCGGCCCGGGCTCGTGCCGGTCTCCTCCTGGAAGCGCCGGGCGAAGGTGCGCGGGCTCAGCCGGGCGTGGCCGGCCAGGTCGCGCAGGGCGAGCGGCCGGTCGAGGTGGGCCAGGGCCCAGGCCCGGGTGGCGGCCGTCCCGGCGCTGCCCTCCTCGGGGATCGGCTGCTCGATGTACTGGGCCTGCCCGCCGTCGCGCCACGGCGGTACGACGCAGTGCCGGGCCACGCGGTTGGCGACCGCGCTGCCGTGGTCGCTGCGCACCACGTGCAGGCAGGCGTCGACGCCGGACGCGGCGCCCGCGGAGGTGAGCATGGTGCCGTCGTCGATGAACAGGACGTCCGGGTCCAGGTCGACCTGGGGGAACATGCGGCGGAAGACGTCGGCCAGCGCCCAGTGCGTCGTCGCGGGCCGCCCGTCGAGCAGCCCGGCGGCGGCCAGCGTGAAGGCGCCGGTGCAGATGGAGACCAGGCGGGTGCCCGGCCGGATCCGGGCCAGCGCGGCGCGCACCTCGTCCGGCAGCTCCGCGGCGATACGGCGCAGGTCGTAGGGCGGGATCACCACCGTGTCGGCGCTCTCCAGCGCCTCGGGACCGTGCGCGACGGTGATGGTGAAGTCGGCGTCGGTCGCCACCGTGCGCTCGTCCGAAGCGGCGCAGGTGAGCACCTCGTAGGCCCCCGGCACCAGCGGGAAGACCCGGTTCGGGATGCCCAGCTCGAAGGGGTAGACGCCGTCGAGCGCGAGGGTGACGACGCGGTGCGGGCGGCCGGCCCGGGGTTGGCGCATGCTCATGGCACGATGTTATCGGTACCTGGCAATCTTGCCATTGCCCAGGTCAGCGGGGGGCGGCAGGCTGGGACCATGACCACGAACACCATGAACGCCCTCACCCAGGCCACCCTCGGCGACCCCGGCGTCCTGCGCGAGGCGCAGGTCGCCCGCCCGGAGCCGGGCATCGGCCAGATCCTCGTCGCCGTCCACGCGGCCGGGCTCAACCCCACCGACTGGAAGCACCGCGACTCCGGCATGTTCCTCGGCGAGCCGCCGTTCACCCTCGGCTGGGACGTGTCCGGCGTCGTCGAGGCGGTCGGCCTCGGCGTCTCCCTCTTCGCGCCGGGCGACGAGGTGATGGGCATGCTGCCCTACCCCTACGGCGCCGGTTCGCACGCCGAGTACGTGACCGGCCCGGCCCGCGCCTTCGTGCCCAAGCCCGCCGCGCTGAGCCACGTCGAGGCGGGTGCGCTGCCGCTGGCGGCCCTGACCGCGTGGCAGGCGCTCGTCGACAACGCCCAGGTCGCCCCCGGGCAGCGGGTGCTGGTGCACGCGGCGGCCGGCGGCGTCGGTCATCTCGCGGTGCAGATCGCCAAGGAGCGCGGCGCCCACGTCATCGGCACGGCCAGCGCCGCCAAGCACGACTTCGTGCGCGGGCTCGGCGCGGACGAGGTCATCGACTACCGCACCACCGACTTCGTGGAGCAGGCGCGCGACGTCGACGTGGTGCTCGACTCCCTGGGCGGCGACAGCTGCCTGCGCTCCCTTGAGGTGCTCAAGCCGGGCGGCATCCTGGTGTCGATCCTGCCCGACAACTGGGACGCCGTCGCGGCCCGGGCGCGGGAGCTGGGGGTGCGCGCCCGGTTCATGCTGGTCGAGCACGACCAGGCGGGGATGGCCGCGGTCGCCGGGCTCGCCGCCGCCGGCCGGCTGCGGGCGCACGTCTCCGGCACGTACTCCCTCGCCGAGGCGGCCAAGGCCCACGCGGAGGGCGAGACGGGCCGCGTCACGGGCAAGCTGGTCTTCGCGGTCCGGCCGTAACGTCCGGCGCGGGCCGGGGGTCCGTTAGCGTTCCGGGCATGACCAGCGACGCCCCGGCACCCCGCTCGTTCACCGACGCCCTGGCCCGGCGCGCCCTCGTCCTGGACGGCGGTCTCTCCAACCAGCTGGAGGCCGCCGGGCACGACCTCGGGGACGCGCTGTGGTCGGCGCGGCTGCTCGCCGAGGAGCCGGAGGCGGTGACGGCCGCGCACCTCGCCTACTTCCAGGCGGGCGCGGAGGTCGCCATCACCGCCAGCTACCAGGCGACCTTCGAGGGGTTCGCCAAGCAGGGGATCGGCCGGGAGCGCACGGCCGAACTCCTCGCCCTGAGCGTCGAGCTGGCCCGGACGGCGGCCCGCCGGGCGGCGGTCGGGCGGCCGCTGTGGGTGGCCGCCTCGGTCGGTCCGTACGGGGCCATGCTTGCGGACGGCTCCGAGTACCGGGGACGGTACGGGCTGAGTGTGGCGGCGCTCGAACGCTTCCACCGGCCGCGGATCGAGGCGCTGGCCGCGGCGGGCCCGGACGTCCTCGCCCTGGAGACCGTGCCCGACGCGGACGAGGCGCGGGCCCTGCTGCGGGCGGTCCGCGGGCTCGGGGTGCCGGTCTGGCTGTCGTTCAGCGCCGCCGGGAAGCGGACGCGGGCCGGGCAGCCGCTGGAGGAGGCGTTCGCGCTCGCCGCCGACGCCGAGGAGGTCGTCGCGGTCGGAGTCAACTGCTGCGCCCCGCGCGACGTGCCGTACGCGGTCGAGACGGCGGCGCGGGTGAGCGGCAAGCCCGTCGTGGTCTACCCCAACAGCGGTGAGGAGTGGGACGCGGCCGCCCGCGCCTGGCGGGGCCGGTCCACGTTCCCCGCCGGCCAGGTCACGCGGTGGCGGCGCGCGGGGGCCGGCCTCATCGGCGGCTGCTGCCGGGTGGGCCCGGAGACGGTGCGCGGCATCGCGGCGGCGCTGGGTCGCTGACGGCCTACGCGGTGGTGGCGATGCCGCCGTCGACCGGGATCACGGCGCCCGTCAGGTAGGCGCCCGCCCGGGCGGCGAGGAAGACGGCGACCCCCGCCATGTCGTCGTCGCGGCCGATCCGGCGCAGCGGGGCCGACGCCGCGATCGCCTCGCCGAGCTCGTCGAGGGTCGCCGCCATCATCGCCGACGGGAAGGGGCCCGGCGCCACGGCGTTCACGGTGACGTGCTGCGGTCCCAGCTCCCTGGCGAGCACTCTGGTGAGCTGATGCAGGGCCGCCTTGCTGCTGGAGTACGAGTAGTTGGGCCGATGCGGGATGTGCAGGGCGGCGATGCTGCCGATGTTGATGACCCGCGCGGGATCGTCGGCGGTGCCCGCCCCGCGCAGGGCCGGCAGCAGCGCCTGGACCAGCCAGAACGGCGCCTTCAGGTTGAGGTCGACGACCGTGTCCCAGGCCGCGTCCGGGAACGTCGCCAGCGGCTCGTCCCACATGGCGCCCGCGTTGTTGACGAGGATGTCGAGGGGTTCCGGGCCGGCGGTGACGAGGTCGGCCAGGCGCCGGCACTCGTCGTGCCGGGACAGGTCGGCGGGGACGGCCCGCACCGCGCCGAACGCGGACAGCTGCTCCTGCGCCCGCGCGCAGGCTTGCGGGTCGCGTGAGGTGATGACCACGCGGGCGCCCGCCTGGAGCAGGCCCCGCGCGATCATCATCCCGATGCCTCGGGTGCCCCCGGTGACGAGCGCGCGCTTGCCGCTCAGATCGAAGAGTTCCGCATGCCCGGTGAACTGGTTGTCTGCCATGTGACGGCCTTCCGGTCGGTCGTGCCTCGTGCTGTCCCCGCCATGGGACCCCGGCTCCGCCCTCGGGCGGGAGTCACCGCTCTTCCGGGTACTGGCAGTACCTCCCGGCGCACCGCCCCGCGACCTACGGTGGGGAGGTGACCGACAGCGCGAAGCACACGCGGGCCGACGAGGTACGGGAGTTCCTGCGCACCCGTCGCGCCCGCATGACGCCCCAGCAGGCCGGGCTGCCCCTCGTCGGAGGCAGGCGGCGGGTGACCGGACTGCGCCGGGAGGAGGTGGCGCTGCTGGCCGGGGTGAGCGTCGACTACTACATCCGCCTCGAACGCGGGAACCTGCGGGGCGCCTCGGACTCGGTGCTCGACTCCTTGTCGCACGCCCTGCACCTCGACGACGCCGAGCGGGCCCACCTCTACGACCTGGCCCGCGCGGCCTCCGCGTCCGAGCCCCGGCCCCGCGCCGCGACGGGGCGGATCCGGCCGGTGGTCCTGCGGGTGCTCGACGCGATGACCGGCCTGCCGGCCTACGTCCGCAACGGGCGGTTCGACATCGTCGCCGCCAACCCGCTCGGCCGGGCGCTGTACGCCCCGGTCTACGACTCCCCGCTGTTCGCGCAGCGGGGTCCGGTCAACACCGCGCGGTTCCTGTTCCTCGATCCTGGCTCCGCCGACTTCTGGCCCGAGCGGGACAAGGCCGCCGACGACTCGGTCGCCTTCCTGCGCACCGAGACCGGCCGCTCGCCGCGGGACAAGGGGCTGATGGACCTGATCGGGGAGCTGTCCACGAAGAGCGAGGAGTTCGCCCGGCGCTGGGCCCGGCACGACGTGAAGTTCCAGCGCTCCGGCGCGAAGCGGCTGCGCCATCCGCTCCTCGGCGACCTGGCCCTGCCCTACGAAGCCTTCGACCTGCCCGCCGACCCCGGGCTGCACATCACCGTCTACTCGCCCGAGCCCGACTCACCGGAACGCCGGAGCCTCGACCTTCTGGCCGGCTGGACCGGCTCGCCCGCTCCCGGCCGCTGACGAGCGTCACCGCGCCGGTGCTGCGGTGTCCGATCCGTACAAGACCCGGCCGCGCGCGGCTGCCTACGGTGAGGCCATGACTGACCGCACCGTCCGTATGGACGCCATCGGGATCGCCGCCCGCGATCTGGCCGCCTCGCTCGCGTTCTACCGCCTCCTCGGGCTCACCTTCCCCGCGGGCGCCGAACGGCTCCCCCACGTGGAGACGGAGCTGCCCGGCGGCATCCGGCTCATGTTCGACCCCGACGACAGCGACGCCGACCGCGGCCGGGGCCGGCTCGCGCTCGCCTTCCACTGCGGGGACGCGGCCGGGGTCGACGCGGCGTACGCGGCGCTGACGCGGGCCGGGCACCACGGCGAGCGCGCGCCGTGGGACGCGGTGTGGGGCCAGCGCTACGCCGTCGTGCACGACCCGGACGGGAACCAGGTCGACCTGTTCGCGTGAGACCCGCCCGGCCGGCCGACGACCACCGTCGGACGGCCGGCCGAGCCCGGCGCCCGGCAGGACGGACCCGCGCGCCCACCGGCAGACCCGGCGACCGGGCGCGACGCCCCGCAAGACGGACCTCGTCAGACCAGCCCGCCCAGCGTGGTGCCCGTCAACGCCCGTACGTCGCGCGCCAGATGCGCCTGGTCCGTGTAGCCCGCCCGGGCCGCGGTCTCCGCGAAGGGGACGCCCGCGCGGGCCAGCGCCAGGGCGCGGCGCAGCCGCAGCACCCGCGCCAGCGTCTTGGGTCCGTAGCCGAACGCGGCCAGCGCACGGCGGTGCAGCGCACGGGGGCCGAGCCCCACCGCCGCGGCCGCGGCGGCGACACCGCGGCCCGCGTCCAGGGCCGCCACCACCTCGGTGAGGAGCGGGTCGGGCGGCCCGGCGGCGGCCGCGAGCCGGGCGGCGGCCCGCTCCAGCCCGGCCGCGGGGTCGGCGGCGGCGTCGATCCGCTCGGTGAGCCGGCGGGCGGCCGCCGCGGGCCACAGGTCGCCCAGGTCGACGCGGGCGTCACGCAGGTCGTGGGCGGGTACGCCGAGGTAGGCGGGGGCGGCGCCGGGGGCGAAGCGGATGCCCGCGAAGCGGCGGCCCGGGCCCGCGGCGGCGGTGTGGGCGCGGGTGTCGGGCCCGGCGACGAAGAGACGCCCCTCGCTCCAGATCAGGTCCATGCAGCCGTCGGGCAGCACGGGGCGGCTCCCGCCGGCACCGGCGACGGTCCGCGTCCACACCACGGCCCCGGGCACCGTGCTCGCCCGCTCCGCGTACTCCCCGCTCACCGGGGCGGCCCGCTCATCGCGGCGGGCCGTCCTCTTCCTCGTGCGGCGCGTCCCCGTGCTTGCGCGCGTGCGCGCGCAGCCGGGACGTCACGTCCTCGGGCGGCAGGAAGCGCGACCAGCGCTCGGGGAACTCCGAGGGCATGTCGGGCTCGTCCGGATCGTCGGGGTCGGCCGCGTACGGGGTGGCGCGGGCTGCGGCGCGGGCCAGGTAGTGCGCGGAGCCCGGCGTGCGCACCCGCTCGTTCGAGGCGCGCGCCGCGGCCGTGGCGACCGACGGCCAGACCCGGTCGATCGCGGCGTTCATCGCGGCGCCGACGAGGACCGCGAACGCCGAGACACCGATCCACAGCAGCACCGCGACGGGCGCCGCGAGGGAGCCGTAGATCGTGGGCCCCTCGATGGTGCTGGTGAGGTAGAGGCGGAGCAGGAAGCTGCCGGGGATCCACATGGCGAGGGCGACCAGGGCTCCGGGCACGTCCTCGATCCACGGGGAGCGCACGGGCACGGACACGTGGTAGAGCGTCGTCAGGAAGGCGACCGACAGGATCAGCACCACCGGCCAGTAGAGGATCTGGACGACCGTCTCCGACCAGGGGACGAGGCCGATCACCGCGTCCGGTCCCGCGATCATCAGCGGCAGCGCCACCGAGCCGACGACCAGGCCGACGAGGAAGAGCAGGAACGCGAGCAGCCGGGTCTTCACGATGCCGCGCACCCCGTCCAGGCCGTACATCACGGTGACCGTGTCGACGAACGTCGACACCGCCCGCGATCCCGACCACAGCGAGATGAGGAACCCGATGGAGATGACGTCGGGGCGGCCGCCCTTGATGACGTCGTCCAGAATCGGTTCTGCGATCTCCTTGACGCCCTGGCCGGTCAGGACCGTGCGCGACGCTTCCAGGATGTTGTCGCGCACGCCCGCGATCGTGTCGGCGCCGGTCCACGAGTCGACGTAGGCGAGCAGGCCCACCAGGGAGAGCAGCAGCGGCGGGACGGAGAGCAGGGTGAAGAACGCCGCCTCGGCCGCGAGGCCCAGGATGCGGTACTCCATGCACGAGTTGACGGTGTCCTTGAGCAGCAGCCAGGCGGTCCTGCGCTTGGAGACGTTCTCGTAGAGAACGCGGACCCGGTGGAGACGGCCGGACGGCGACGGCGGGGGATCACTTGCTGGCTGCACGGTCTAAAGGTATCCGCCGTCCGCCGGTGTACCCATCCCCCGGTGCCCCGGCCTGCGCCCGCGCGGTCCCGGCGGTCGCGGGGCGCGGTCGCGGGGCGCACCGCGCCGCCGGTAGGTTCGCTGTCATGTCGGGCAGCACGCACACGGTGACCAATCAGCCCCCGCCCCTGGTGGGGTACGACGTCTTCGCCGCGGACCGGGTCCTCACCGAGGGCCTGGAGCGGCATCTGGACCCGGGGCCTTTGGCGGAGACCCGGGCGGAGCTGACGGTGCTCGGCCGCGCCGCGGGCTCCGCGCAGGCGCGGGAGTGGGGGCGCCTGGCGAACGTGCAGCCGCCGGGCTTGCGCACCCACGACCCGTCCGGCCACCGGATCGACGAGGTCGACTTCCACCCGGCCTGGCACCGGCTGGTGGGCAAGGCGGTCTCGGCGGGCCTTACGGCGGCGTGGGCGCGGCCCGCCGGGCACCTGCGGCGCGCGGCCGCGTTCCTGGTGTGGTCGCAGGTGGAGGCGGGGCACCTGTGTCCGGTGTCGATGACGCACGCGGCGGTGCCCGCGCTGCGCGCCGACCCCGGCCTCGCCGCGCTCTGGGAGCCGCGACTGACCTCCACCGTCTACGACTTCGGGCTGCGGCCCGCGTCCCAGAAGGCCGGCGTGCTCCTCGGCACGGCGATGACGGAGAAGCAGGGCGGCAGCGACGTACACGCCCTCACGACGCGGGCGGAGGCGCTGGCCGAGGACGGCACGTACACGCTCACCGGGCACAAGTGGTTCTGTTCCGCGCCGATGTCGGACGGGTTCCTGGTGCTCGCGCAGGCGGACGCCGGGCCGACCTGCTTCCTCGTGCCGCGGGTCCATGAGGACGGCAGGCGCAACCCGTTCGCGATCCAGCGGCTCAAGGACACGCTGGGCAACCGCTCGAACGCCTCGGGCGAGGTCGAGTTCGACGGCACGTGGGCGCGGCGGGTCGGGGACGAGGGACGCGGGGTGCGCACCCTCGCCGGCACGGTCGCCGCGGCCCGCCTCGACTGTGTGCTCGGCTCGGCGGCGCTGATGCGGCAGGCGGTGGCGCAGGCGGTCCACCACTGCACGTACCGCGAGGCGTTCGGCGCGCGCCTCGTCGACCAGCCGCTGATGCGCACCGTCCTGGCCGATCTGGCTGTGGAGTCGGAGGCGGCGACGGTGCTGGCGCTGCGGCTCGCGGCGGCCTGCGACGGCGCGGCCGATGGTGACGAGCGCGAGCGGGCGTTCCTGCGGCTCGCCGTGCCGGCCGCCAAGTACTGGGTGACGAAGCGGTGCACGCCGCTGGTGGCCGAGGCGCTGGAGTGCCTGGGCGGCAACGGCTACGTGGAGGAGTCGGTCCTGCCGCGGCTGCTGCGCGAGGCGCCGCTGAACTCGCTCTGGGCGGGGCCGGGCAACGTCCAGGCCCTGGACGTGCTGCGGGCGGTGCAGCGCGAGCCCGGGGCGTTCGACGCGTTCCTGCTGGAGGTCGGCAAGGCCCGCGGCGCCGACCACCGGCTGGACGCGGCGGTGCGGGGCCTGCTGGGCGAACTCGGCGACCTGGACGCCGTCGAGGCGCGGGCGCGGCGGCTGGTGGAGCGGATCGCTCTGGTCCTTCAGGGGTCGCTGCTCGTGCGGTACGCGCCGGCCGAGGTGGCGGACGCCTTCTGCGCGGCCCGGCTCGGCGGGGACGGGGGCGCCGCGTTCGGGACGCTGCCGCACACGCTGGGGCTGGCCGGGATCGTCGAGCGGGCCCGTCCGGTGGAGTGAACTCCCCCTGGATTCCCCGGCCGCCGCGGGGTGCCGGCGGGGATGGTGCCGCGCCGACACGGCACCATCCCCGCCCGCGGACTCCGGTACGGAGCCCGCACGCCGCCGGGGCGGCGTTGGTGCCAGTTTCAACCGCCGTACGGTCACTCGCCAGGGTTGCAGGGGGTTGCAACGTCCTGTCCAACTCCGCCCGCGCCCCGGCCCGGCAGTGCACGATGGGCGCAACTCCCCGCTCACCGAGGATGCAGGCATGAAGAAGGACGCGACGATCGATCTGGCGCGACTGACCGTGGTGGACACGGCGTCGGCGTCCCGGCTGTTGCAGGGCGTGCGCGAGGCGACGCTCGCCGGGCAGCGGCCGCCGGTCGCGCCCCGGCCGGAGATCGGCGAGTCCTGGCGGCGGATGCTGCGCGGCGGGGTCGACCCGGACCGCGACGTCCGCGCGGGGCTGCTCGGGGCCGACGAGGTGGCGCGGCGGCGCCGCTCCTCGCCGCTGCTGCCCGTCCTGCCGGTGCTGCGCGAGGCGCTGGTGGCGGTGGCCGAGGCGGCGCAGCACATCATGGTGGTCAGCGACGCCGAGGGCCGGCTGCTGTGGCGCGAGGGGCATCCGGGCGTCCTGCGCAAGGCGGACCAGCTCGGTTTCGAGGTGGGCGCGCACTGGGGCGAGGACGTCGTCGGGACGAACGGGGTGGGCACGCCGCTGGTGACCCGGCGGCCCGTCCAGGTCTTCGCCGCCGAGCACTTCGTGCGCTCGCACGCCCCGTGGACGTGCGCCGGAGCGCCGGTGACGGACCCGCGCGACGGGCGGCTGCTGGGGGTGGTGGATGTCAGCGGGCCGCTGGAGACGATGCATCCGGCGACGCTCGCCTGGGTGCGGTCGGTGGCGCAGCTGGCGGAGGCGCGCCTGCGCGAGCTGCACGTGCACAGCCTGGAGCGGCTGCGGGCGGTGGCGGCGCCGGTCCTCGCGCGGATGGGCGACCGGGCCCTGGCCGTCGACGGCAACGGCTGGACGGCGGCGGTCACCGGGATGCCGCCGGTCGACCGGGTGGCGCTGCCGGCGTCGCTGGCGGAGGGCGTGTGCCGGATTCCGTCGCTCGGCGCGTGCCGGGCGGCGCCGCTGCCCGGCGGCTGGCTGCTGGTGGTGGACGACGCGCCGGAGCCGCCGGCCGCGACCCGGCTCGTGCTTGACGTGCGCGGCCCGCGCCGCTGGTCGGTCGAGGTGTCGGGCCCGGCCGGTTCCTGGACGCACGAGCTGAGCCCGCGCCATGCCGAACTGCTGTACCTGCTCGCCCGGCACCGGGCGGGCCGCAGCGCGTCGGACCTGGCCGAGGAGGTGTTCGGCGACCGCGCGCGGACGGTGACGGTGCGCGCGGAGCTGTCCCGGGTGCGCCGCTACCTCGGCGGGCTGCTCTCGCACCGCCCGTACCGGTTCGTGGAGGGCACGGAGGTGGCGGTGGTGCTGCCGGACGACCCGCTGGACCTGCTGCCGCACTCCACGGCGCCGGTGGTGCGCGCGGCGCGGGCCGCCGGGTAGCGCCTTGGCCCGCGCGCCCGCCCCGTGATGCGATGGGCCGCATGAGCAGCAGCACTGTCACCGTCACCACGTGGTCGCTGGAACAGACCGCGCCGTCCGATCTGCGCCCCGCCGCATCGCCGCGGGGCGACGCCGTCCGCGTCGTGCGGTCCGAGGTTCCCTCGCCCGAGTTCAGCCGGTTCCTGTACGCGTCCGTGGGCGGCGACATCCGCTGGACCGACCGGCTCGGCTGGTCGTACGCGCGGTGGCAGGAGGAGCTGGGCCGGCCGGGGGCCGAGACGTGGGTGGCCTACGAGCGGGGGACGCCGGCCGGGTACGTCGAGCTGGCCGCGCAGGACGAGGGCGTGGTGGAGATCGTGTACTTCGGCCTGATCCCGGCGTTCCGCGGGCGGCGGATCGGCGGACACCTGCTGTCGTACGGCGTCGCGCGCGCCTGGGACCTGGCCGAGCGGTGGCCGCAGCGGACGCCGACGAAGCGGGTCTGGCTCCACACGTGCAGCCTCGACGGGGAGCACGCGCGGGCCAACTACGAGCGGCGCGGGTTCCGCGTGTTCCGGACGGAGACCGGGGAGGAACCGGAGGTGGCGACTCCGGGCCCTTGGCCCGGAGCGTTCCCGTCCGCGTGAGTCCAATGCGGGCGAATACGACCTTTCACCGGACCGGCGTGTGATCACCGCCACCATCGTCCACGATGTGGGACATCTGCGTCCAAATGACGGACGATGGTGGACCGGGCCCAAAGTCCCGTGACACGCTTCCGTCATGTCTACAGCTGGAACCGCCTTGGTGAGTCGACGGCACGTCGACTACGGCCGCATGTCCAGCGCCATCTGTCCGGCGCGCTGAGAGAACCAGCACCGCCGACGTTCCCCGCTCCACCTGATCTCCCAGCGCACCGCCGCGCCCCGGCGCGAAGTGTGCTGGTCAGAGCCGTCTGAGCCAGCTTGTTAAGGACGTACACCCATGGCTGCCACCCCTGACAACCCCGCTGCCGCCGCGCCCCGCCGCAAGGTGAGCCGTCACCGTGGTGAGGGCCAGTGGGCCGTGGGCCACTTCACGCCGCTCAACGGCAACGAACAGACGAAGAAGGACGACGACGGTCTCAATGTGCGGACACGCATTGAGACGATCTACTCCAAGCGCGGCTTCGACTCGATCGACCCCGGTGACCTGCGGGGCCGTATGCGCTGGTGGGGTCTTTACACCCAGCGCCGGCCCGGCATCGACGGCGGCAAGACGGCCGTCCTGGAGCCGGAGGAGCTGGACGACAAGTACTTCATGCTGCGCGTGCGCGTCGACGGCGGGCAGCTGACCACCCGGCAGCTGCGCGTCATCGGCGAGATCTCGCAGGAGTTCGCGCGCGGCACCGCCGACATCACCGACCGGCAGAACGTGCAGTACCACTGGATCCGGATCGAGGACGTGCCGGAGATCTGGCACCGGCTTGAGGCCGTCGGCCTGTCGACCGTCACGGCCTGCGGCGACACCCCGCGCGTGATGATCGGCTCGCCGGTCGCGGGCATCGCCGAGGACGAGATCATCGACGCCACCCCGGCCCTGGAGGAGATCAAGCGCCGGGTCCTGAACAACCCGGCGTACTCGAACCTGCCGCGCAAGTTCAAGACGGCCATCTCCGGCTCCCCGCTCCTGGACGTGGTGCACGAGATCAACGACGTCTCCTTCGTCGGTGTCGTCCACCCCGAGTTCGGCCCCGGCTTCGACCTCTGGGTCGGCGGCGGCCTGTCCACCAACCCCAAGCTGGGTGTGCGCCTCGGCGCCTGGGTGCCGATCGAGGACGTGCCCGACGTCTACGAGGGCGTCATCTCGATCTTCCGCGACTACGGCTACCGCCGGCTGCGCAACCGTGCCCGCCTGAAGTTCCTGGTCGCCGACTGGGGCCCGGAGAAGTTCCGCCAGGTCCTCCAGGACGAGTACCTGGGCGGGCGCAAGCTCGCCGACGGGCCCGCCCCGGCGCAGCCCTCCGCGCAGTGGCGCGACCACATCGGCGTGCACCGCCAGAACGACGGCCGGTTCTACGTGGGCTTCGCCCCGCGCGTGGGCCGCGTCGACGGCGCCACGCTCACCAAGATCGCCGACCTGGCCGAGGCGCACGGCTCCGGGCGGGTGCACACCACCGTCGAGCAGAAGATGATCGTCCTCGACGTCGAGCAGGACCGGGTCGACTCGCTGGTGGAGGGCCTTGAGGCGCTCGACCTGACCGCCCGCCCCTCCACGTTCCGGCGCGGCACCATGGCCTGCACCGGCATCGAGTTCTGCAAGCTCGCGATCGTCGAGACCAAGCAGCGCGGCGCCCAGCTCATCGACGAACTGGAGCGGCGCCTGCCGGAGTTCGACGAGCCGCTGACCATCAACCTGAACGGCTGCCCGAACGCCTGCGCCCGCATCCAGGTCGCGGACATCGGTCTCAAGGGCCAGCTCATGCTGGACAAGGACGGCAACCAGGTCGAGGGGTACCAGGTGCACCTCGGTGGCGCGCTCGGCCTGGAGGCCGGGTTCGGCCGCAAGGTGCGCGGCCTGAAGGTCACCTCGGCCGAGCTGCCGGACTACATCGAGCGGGTCCTCACGCGCTTCCAGGCGGAGCGCGAGGAGGGCGAGCGGTTCGCCGCCTGGACCACCCGCGCCTCCGAGGAGGCCCTGTCGTGAGCGAGCGCGCGGCCCCCTTCTACTGCCCCTACTGCGGTGACGAGGACCTGCGGCCCAGTGAGGCCGAGGGCACCGGTCACGGCGCCTGGGAATGCGCGGCATGCAATCGGGCCTTCCAGTTGAAGTTCCTCGGGCTGCTCTCCCGGGGGATTCGACGCACCGAAGGCGGAGGAGAACGAATATGACGACAGCTCAGATCCCGTCGGGGACCGCGGAGCTGAAGGCGCTCGCCGAGCGGGCCGGGCGCGACCTGGAGGACGCGAGCGCCCTGGAGATCCTCCAGTGGGCGGCCCGGACCTTCGGGAGCGAGTTCTGCGTGACCTCCTCCATGGAGGACGCGGTCGTCGCCCACCTCGCCTCGCGCGCCCTGCCCGGTGTGGACGTCGTCTTCCTCGACACCGGCTACCACTTCGAGGAGACCATCGGCACCCGCGACGCCGTCGAGGCCGTGATGGACGTGAACGTCATCACGCTCACGCCCCGGCGCAGCGTCGCCGAGCAGGACGCCGAGTTCGGTCCGCGGCTGTACGAGCGCGACCCCGACCTGTGCTGCGCGATGCGCAAGGTCAAGCCCCTGGAGGAGGGGCTGACCCGGTACGCCGCGTGGGCGACGGGGCTGCGCCGCGACGAGTCCCCGACCCGCGCGGACACGCCGGTCGTCAGCTGGGACGAGAAGCGCCAGAAGGTCAAGGTCTCCCCGATCGCCCGCTGGACGCAGGACGACGTCGACGCGTACGTGCAGGAGCACGGTGTGCTCACCAACCCGCTGCTGATGGACGGGTACGGCTCGGTGGGCTGCGCCCCCTGCACCCGTCGCCTCCTGGCGGGCGAGGACGCCCGCGCCGGACGCTGGGCGGGCCGCGCCAAGACCGAGTGCGGCATCCATGGCTGAGGCGAGCGAACTCCCGCACCCGACACCGACTTTGGAGAAGCAAGTGACCGGAGCCACGATCTGGCTCACGGGTCTGCCGAGCGCCGGCAAGACCACCATCGCCAACGAGCTGGCGCGGACGCTGCGCGCCGAGGGCCGGCGGGTCGAGGTACTGGACGGCGACGAGATCCGCGAGTACCTCTCGGCGGGCCTCGGCTTCAGCCGCGCGGACCGGCACACGAACGTGCAGCGCATCGGTTTCCTGGCCGAACTCCTCGCCCGCAACGGCGTGCTGGCGCTCGTCCCGGTCATCGCCCCGTACGCCGACAGCCGCGAGGCGGTGCGCAAGCGCCACCAGAGCGGCGGCACCGCCTACCTGGAGGTGCACGTCGCCACGCCGGTGGAGGTCTGCTCCGTCCGCGACGTGAAGGGCCTGTACGCCAAGCAGGCGGCGGGCGAGCTGTCCGGGCTCACCGGGGTCGACGACCCGTACGAGGCGCCCGGCGCACCCGACCTGCGCATCGAGTCGCACCACCAGACCGTGCAGGAGTCCGCGGCCGCGCTCCGTGCGCTGCTCACCGAGAGGGGTCTCGCCGCATGACGACCGTAGTGACTGTCTCCGAGGAGACCGACAGCCCGTACGCGCTCAGCCACCTGGACGCGCTGGAGTCCGAGGCGGTGCACATCTTCCGCGAGGTGGCGGGCGAGTTCGAGCGGCCGGTGATCCTCTTCTCCGGCGGCAAGGACTCGATCCTCATGCTGCACCTGGCACTGAAGGCCTTCGCGCCCGCCCCCGTCCCCTTCTCGCTGCTGCACGTGGACACCGGTCACAACTTCCCCGAGGTGCTGGCCTACCGCGACCGGGTCGTGGCCGAGCACGGTCTGCGGCTGCATGTGGCCTCCGTGCAGGAGTACATCGACCGGGGCGTGCTGCGCGAGCGCCCGGACGGGACCCGCAACCCGCTCCAGACGCTGCCGCTGACGGAGAAGATCCAGGCGGAGAAGTTCGACGCGGTCTTCGGCGGCGGCCGCCGCGACGAGGAGAAGGCGCGGGCCAAGGAGCGGGTGTTCTCGCTGCGCGACGA